>NZ_JBFUFQ010000212.1:0-9914 GCF_056403355.1 Rhizobacter sp. P2_H3
AGGCCGAGCACCGCCGCATCGACCTCGGCGCGCGCGTCGGTGTCGGCGTCGAGGTGCAGGCCGACGCCCACCAGCTGCGCGTGCTGCTCGACAACCTGGTCGAGAACGCGCTGCGCTACACGCCGGCCGGCGGCGTGGTCGACGTCGAGGCGGACCTGCAGGACGGGCGGCCGCGCCTGCGCGTGGTCGACAACGGCCCCGGCGTCCCGGTGGCCGAACGCGAGCGCGTGTTCGACCGCTTCTACCGCGGCGAGGACGCGCAGTCGCTGGCCCCCGAGAGCGGCGGCAGCGGCCTGGGCCTGGCCATCGTGCGCGCGATCGCCGAGCGCCACCACTCGAGCGTCGGCCTGCACACGCCGGAAGAGCATCGCGGATTGGAGGTCCGGGTCGTCTTCTCCCAACTTCATGGAGCCTGAGATGAACATGCCGGCCAGCTGGTTTCAATGGGCCCTGCTGTCGGCCGCGTTCGCCGCGCTGACGGCGATCTTCGCGAAGATCGGCATCCGCGGCGTCGACTCCGACCTCGCGACGCTGGTGCGCACCAGCGTGATCCTGGTCGTGCTGGCCGCCTTCGTCATGGGGACCGGCAAGTGGTCGAACCCACTCGACCTGCCAGGCAGGACTTGGCTGTTCCTGGTGCTTTCGGGCCTGGCCACCGGGGCGTCGTGGGTCTGCTACTTCCGGGCGCTGCAGATCGGCGATGCGTCGCGGGTGGCGCCGGTCGACAAGCTGAGCCTGGTGCTGGTCGCGGTGTTCGCCTTCGCCTTCCTCGGCGAGCGCCCGAGCCTGCGCGAATGGGCCGGCATCGCGATGGTGGCAGGTGGGGTACTTTTGTTGTCACTCAAGCGTTGAGAGCCAGAGTGGACCGAGCCCAGTCGGCGCCACGCCGGTTCGCCCGAAGACTGTGAACGCGCATTGGGCAGTTTCAACTGCAGCACCGGGAGCGAGAGCAGCGCCATGGGCCAAGCTGGTTAACACGCGGTAGCCATAGCGCCAGTGAAGAAGCACCTGCCTCGCCGCTGATTGGCCCCCGGTTTCTCAAGTCGAGGTTCTTGGCGGATACGGTTTCGGCGAGATCACCCTGCACGCAGTTGGGCCACCAATTTGTCTTGTAAGTCCGAGGTAGTCGCCGGCGACAACGCCCTGGCCGTGGAAGGCTTCCGTTCAGGGGGCTCAACAAGTCTCGAATTGTGCCGATCACTCAGTGGCGTACCCGTTTGTTGTCGCGCAAGTCCTCACCGGAAAAAGCCCATGTACATCTCGTTCAATCACATGAAGATTGGCACCAAGCTCGGACTGGGGTTTGGTCTTCTGATCTCTTTCCTCGTCGGCTTGGCGATGTATGCGTCGGTCGCCATGTCGGGCATTCATGCCAACGTCGTCAGTCTCACCGACGACCGCATGATCAAGATCGAGATGCTCTCCGAAATCAAGGACAACGCCAACCTCGGCGCACGGGCGGTGCGCAACCTCGTGCTCGCCTCCGCTCCGGCAGACATGCAAGCCGAGGCCAAGCGGATGCAGGATGCGGCCGAGACCATCGATGCGCGCACGGCCAAGCTCGCCGAAACGATCAAGTTGCCGGAAGGCAAAGCCAGGCTGGCGGCGATGTCGGACGCTCGCCGCCCCTACAGCGCCGCGCTAGCGCGCGTGCAGGAGGCCGGCATGGCGGGCCGTGACGAAGAGGCCACCCAGATGCTGCTCAAGGAAGTGCGTCCGCTGCAGTCGACCTACTTCAAGGCCATCGACGCGACCGTCCAATTCCAGCAGCAGGCAGCACGTGAAACCGGCCAAGCCGCCAAGGACGCCGTGGGGGTGGCGATCGTCACCTTCACCGTGCTCACCGGGCTGGCGGTGTCGGTGGGCTCGATCCTCGCGTTCATCATCACCCGCGGGTTGATCCGCCAGCTGGGTGCCGAGCCGCACACTGTGACGGATCTGGCCAAGAACGTCGCGGACGGCGATCTGAGCGTGGTCATCAGCGTGCGCTCGGGCGACACGAGCAGCTTGCTGGCGTCGATGAAGGTCATGCGCGACAGCTTGTCATCGGTGGTGTTGAACGTGCGTCAGAACGCCGAGAGCGTGGCGACCGCATCGGGTCAGATCGCCCAGGGCAACCAGGACCTAAGCCAGCGCACGGAGGAGCAGGCTTCGGCGCTGGAGGAGACCGCCGCGTCCATGGAGCAGCTGAGCGCGACGGTGCAACAGAATGCCGACAACGCGGCTCAGGCAAACCAGCTGGCACTGAGCGCCAGCAGCGTGGCCTCCGAGGGAGGCAAAGTGGTCGACCAAGTAGTCGACACCATGCGCGGCATCAACGAGAGCTCCAGACGCATCGCCGACATCATCAGCGTGATCGACAGCATCGCGTTCCAAACCAACATCCTGGCGCTGAACGCCGCCGTTGAAGCCGCGCGCGCAGGCGAGCAAGGGCGCGGATTCTCCGTGGTGGCCGCCGAAGTCCGCAACCTGGCCCAGCGCAGCGCCGAGGCCGCCAAGGAGATCAAGGGTCTCATTTCCACCAGCGTCGAGCGGGTGGCGCACGGCACGACGCTCGTGGACCGTGCTGGCGAGACGATGACCGAGATCGTCGGCTCCATCCGCCGCGTGACCGACATCGTGAGCGAGATCAGTGCCGCCAGCCGGGAACAGAGTGCGGGCGTCGGCCAGGTGGGCGAAGCCATCAGTCAGATGGATCAAACCACCCAGCAGAACGCGGCGCTGGTGGAAGAAGGCGCTGCCGCCGCAGAAAGCCTGCGCCAGCAAGCGCAGCAGCTCGTTCAGGCCGTGGCGGTCTTCAAGCTGACTCAACATCGCGACGAGTGGGTACCAGCGCCGCCGCAGCCGATCGCGCCTGCAACCGGCAATGTGCGGCCCCTGGTCACTAAGCGTCCGGAGAAAAAGGCCGCGGTTGTCGCCGAAGCGGCGCAAGCGCCAGCACAAAAGACGGGTACCGACAATTGGGAATCCTTCTGAAGTGCTGACGCTGGAGTAATCTTTGCCGAGCGGAAATTCTGCGGCTGGCTTCGACGTCTGCAAGCCGCGGTCATTTCAACTGTCGAATCCTCCTGTTGTTGAGTTCCACGCAGAGGTGACCCGGGTTTCCATCCAATGTTGACCCACCAGTTTTCAAGCCAAGCCGGCTCACGTTTGTGGATAACTTCTTGGCTTTGGACTCCTTCTTGGGCAGTGTGGGTTGAGCGGAGCCGTTCTTGAAGCGGTAGCTGTCGTTGCCGGTCTCCAGGATGTGGCAATGATGCGTGAGCCGATCCAGCAGCGCGGTGGTCATCTTCGCATCGCCGAACACGGTGGCCCACTCGCTGAAGCTCAGATTGGTGGTGATCACCACGCTGGTGTGCTCGTAGAGCTTGGAGAGCAGGTGGAACAGCAGTGCCCCGCCAGAGGCGCTGAACGGCAGGTAGCCCAGCTCGTCGAGGATCACCAGGTCGGCGTACATGAGCCGGTTCGCGAGCTGCCCGGACTTGCCTGCGGCCTTCTCCAACTCCAGCGCGTTGACCAGTTCGATCGTCGAGTAGAGGCGCACGCGCCGATGCTGGTGCTCGACCCCCTGCACGCCCAGCGCCGTGGCCAGGTGCGTCTTGCCCGTGCCCGGCCCGCCCACCATGACGACGTTGTGCGCCTGCTCCAGGAACTCGCAGCGGTGCAGTTGCCGCACCAGCGCCTCGTTCACATCGCTGTAGGCGAAGTCGAAGCCAGTGAGGTCGCGGTAGGCCGGGAAGCGCGCGTGCTTGAGCTGGTAGGCCACAGAGCGCACCTCGCGCTCGGCCGTCTCTGCCTTGAGCAACTGGGAGAGCACGGGTTGCGCCGCCTCGAACGCCGGCGCACCTTGCTCGGCCACCGCCTGGGCCATGCCGTGCATCTTGAGCTGGCGCAGCATGATCACGAGGGCCGCCACCGCAGGGTCATGACGCATGGCCGCTCTCCCGGTGTGCCTGGACGTGGGCCACGGCGTGCGCTGCCTGCGCCTTGCCTCGCAGCGTGTCGTAGCGCGTGACGTTGGCCTGGGGCTCGTTGACCAGGCGCAGCGTCTGCGGCGCCGTGATCGGTGGGGCCGCCGGCTTGCCATCGAGCAGCCGATGCAGCACGTTGAGCACGTGCGTCTTCGTCGGCACCCCGGCCTCAAGCGCCAACTCCACCGAGGCAAGCACCGCCTGTTCCTCGTGGTGCAGGACTAGCGCGAGGACTTCCACCATCTCGCGATCACCGCCCGGCTGCTTCAGCAGCGCTGCCTGTAGACGCTTGAACCCCTGCGGCAGATCGGTGAACGGCGCGCCATTGCGCAGCGCCCCGGGCTTGCGCTGCAGCACCGCCAGGTAGTGCCGCCAGTCGTAGACCGTTTGCCCGCTGTGGTCGTGGCTGCGGTTGATCATCCGCTGGTGCTCGCAGATCACCTGGCCCTCGGTCGCCACCACGATCCGGCTGGCGTACACGCGCACGCTCACCGGCCGGTTCGCGTACGACGCCGGCACGCTGTAGCGGTTGCGCTCGAAGTGCACCAGGCACGTCGGAGACACCCGCTTGGTGTGCTCGACGAAGCCGTCGAACCGGCGCGGCACCTTCGCTGCGATCCGCTCGGACTCCTCGTAGTCCTTGATGTCCTCGATGCGACCGATGACGCTCGCGGTTTTCTAAAACCGCTTACAAATTCGGTTATTCATTGATCGCCGAATGGCGGTTCGATGCCAGGAGCGCTGCGCTCCATTTTTTTTTATTTATTCCGGTGTCGGGAAAGCGGGGCGGACTGCGTTCTAGCTAATGACACAGCGATGACTCGCTCACAGGCTTGCTTGCCCCAACCGACCGGAGAGACCCCATGACCGCCCCCACCCGCTCCCGCCTTGCCAACTCATCCCGCGCCGCAAGCGCTGCGAACTCCAAGCCCAAGCCGGCCGGCGCCAACCCGGCGCCGCACATGGCGCAAGACCCGGCTCCGCCGGCCGCGCCCAGCGTGGTGATCAGCGGCCCGGGCAAGGGTCAGCTCTTGCTTCAGGGCAGCGGCTTCGTGCTGGAACTCGTCAACACCAGTGCGGCCAGCAATGTGTCGCTCGTCAACACCGGGGGCACCCAGCTGGCGCTGGTGGGCATCAGCGCCAACAGCGCTGTGGGCGCGCTGAGCCTGGCCAATGCCGACCTGAGCGGCACGGCAGTCTTCGCGTCCAGTGTCGTCAGCCTGACCTTGGGCCAACTCAGCCAGGCGCTGGTCTCGGTCGCCGCCGGCAGCACTTTCAGCTTCAAGGCCGCGGAGCTGGCCGACGTGCAGTTGCTCGCACCGACCGCCAATGTGAATGTGGACGTCAAGCAATGGACCGGCAGCGCGGCCGGCGTGAGTGTGCTCAAAGCGGCGGGCCTCGCCAGCCTCGTCACCAAGGGCGACATGGGCGCTGATCTGTTGCTCACCGGCACGCCCGGCTTGCCTAATCTGTTCACTTTGAACAGCGTGCAAATCGGCGGTGCCCTCAGCGGCGGCTTGTGGAGCGTGCACGGGCGCGCCAACAGCATCAGCGCTGGTAGCAGCGCGCCGGCCTGGCGCGCCAACATCAGCGGCCCGGTGGTGATGTTCACAACGCAAGGCGAGGCCGCCGGCAGCCTGGCCGTGGCGGCCTTGCAAATGCTCAAGATTGATGGCGCGGCGCGCAGCCTGCGCGTGCTCGTCGGCTCCGATCTGGGCGACGACGCGGCCTTGGGCGGCAGCGGCGCGAATGCCGACCACTTCCATGCCGGCAGCTTGGCGCGCGTGCGCATCGGCGGCGATGTGGTGGACACGAGCCTGATCGCAAGCGTCGATCCGGTCGACGGCGTGCTGAACGACGGCAGCGACATCCAGATCGGCACGGCCGCGCAAGCCCTGCTGGAGTTCATTGCCGGCGGGCAGCTCTTGGGCAGCACCAGCATCGTCGCACCGGCCTTTCCGGCCAGCGTGCGCGTGGGCGGGCGCGATCTCGACCCCGCCACCTTGCCGCAGTTCAGCCATGTGCCGCCCGACCGGCTGCCGCCGGTGCTGCTGAGCTTTGGGCTGGATGCGGCCAGCGACACCGGCACGCCCGGCGACAACAAAACCAGCGCCAACCCCGTGACCCTGGCGGGCGCCACGCAGGCCGGCACCACGCTGAAGCTTCGCCACAGCGGCGACCCGACTGTGTTGTCCACCACCACGGCCGCGGCCGACGGCAGCTTCAGCCTCGCAGGCATCACGCTGGCCCTGGGCGACAACACCTTCGAGCTGACCCTGGCCGACGCCGCCGGCAACCTCACAGTGGCCAGCATGCATGTGCTGCTGGAGCCTGCTGGCGACGGCGACACCACCGCGCCCACTTTGGAAGCCGCACTGCAAAACGACACCGGGCTCTTGGCCGATGACGGCGTGACGCGCGACGCGAGCATTGCCGGCCGCGCTACCGACGACGTTCGTGTGACGCAGTTGCTCGTGTCCCTGGACCCCGGGCCGATGCCAAGCTTCACCGACCTCGCCGCCCTGCTTGAGCCGGATGGCCGCTTCACCTTGTCGCGCGCCGTGCTGGACACGCTGGCCGGCGGCAGCTTGGCCGATGGTGCCCACACCGTGCGCCTGATCGCCAAAGACGCGGCGGGCAATGCCAGCGCGCCACTGAACATTGTCTTCACCCTGGACAGCCAAGCGCCCAGCGGCGCCAACTTCGCCGTTTCGACGGTCGATGCGTTCAACGGCAACACCGCGCAGACCGCCTCGGCCATCGTCGTCTTGCAAGGCACGGCCGAAACGGGTGCGACCATCCGCCTGGCAGCGCAAGGCCTCATCAGCAGCGCCAGTGCCAACGGCAACTTCATGCTGCCCGGCGTGGCGTTGGCGCTGGGCGAAAATTTCATTACCTTGGATGTGAGCGACGCCGCCGGCAACAGCCAAAGCGTCACGCGTACCCTGACGCGCGTGCAACCCACGCAAGGCGACGCGGTGCTGGACTGGATCACGACCGCGCTCAAGGCCGTGCAGCTTGACGTGACGCACCCGCAAGTCGCCACGCGCACGCTCGCCATGCYCAGCATTGCCGTGCATGACAGCCTGGCCGCCATCCAGGGCACGCCGGCCTATCTGGTGCAGCGCAGCGCCAGCGACCCAACCGACGCTCAAGCCGCGGCCGCACAGGCCGCCTACCGCGTGCTGTTCAGCCAGTACCCGGGCCAGCGCGCCAAGTTCGATGCGGCGCTGGCCGCGAGCCTGGCCGCACGGCCCGATGGCGCGGCCAAGAGTGCCGGTGTGGCGCTGGGCGAGAGCATCGCACAAGCGATACTGGCGCTGCGCGCTGATGATGGCTATCTTGAATTTGCGGCTGAAGACGATGGAACGGCGCCGGGCCAGTGGCGCGCCACCGGCCCGTTTTTTCTGGTGGCCGAAGAGCCGCAATGGCCGCGCGTGACGCCGTTCGCGCTGGAAAGCGCGGCGCAGTTTCGCGCCGCGCCACCGCCCGCGCTCGACTCGGCCGCCTATGCCGAGGCCATCAATCAAGTGCAAAGCCTGGGCCGCGACAACAGCATCACCCGCAGCGCGGACCAAACCCAGCAAGCCCAGTTCTGGGCCGATGGCGGCGGCAGCTTCACACCGCCCGGTCACTGGGACCAGATTGCTGTGCAAGTGGCAGCCGCCAAAGGCCAGTCGCTGAGCGCCAACGCGCGCTTGATGGCGCAGCTCAACGTGGCCCTGGCCGATGCCGCTATCGCCGCCTGGGACACCAAGTACCACTACAACTTCTGGCGACCCATCACGGCAATCCAGAATGCCGACCAAGGCGGCAACCCGGCGACCGTGCAAGATGCCAACTGGACGCCGCTCTTGATCACGCCGGCGCACCCGAGCTATGTGTCGGGCCACTCGACCTTCAGCGCCGCGGCGGCCGGCGTGCTGGCCGCCAGCTTTGGAGACAACACCGCGTTTGCCACCACCGCCTCGACCTTGCCGGGCGTGACGCGCAGCTTCACGAGCTTCAGCGAGGCCGCCGACGAGGCGGGCTTGAGCCGCATCTATGGCGGCATCCACACGATTCTTGACAATGACGCCGGCAAGCTGATCGGCACGCAAGTGGCCCAGGCGGTGCTGGCGAGATTTGCCTTGACGCGCGACACGCAGCCACCGCAAATCGTGCTCGACGCGACACCGGACGCCACCAACACCAACCTCGTCATCACCGGCCAAGTGCTGGACAATCTGTCCGGTGTGGCCGGCGCGCAAATCCGCGTTGACGGCGGCACAGCGCAAGACCTGGCCCTTGATGCGCAAGGCAGGTTCCGCTTCACCACCACGTTTGCCACTGACGGCTCGGCCGATGGTTCGCACAGCGTGGCCCTCAGCGCAAGCGACGCCGCCGGCAACCAGTCCGCAGCGCTGACGCGCGCCTTCACGCTGGTGACCCTGGCCCCCCAGGTCAGCCTCACAAGCCTGGCCGAAGGCGACGGCTTGCAAGCCAGCAGCCGCTTGGCCGGCAACGCCAGCGTGCACGGCGGCGTGCTCGCGCAGCTTTCTTACCAGTTCGATGGCGGCATCATCCGCCAGCTGCCTTTTGACGAAAGCGGCAGCTTTGACAGCGCGCTGGACTTCAGCACATTGACAATCGGCAGCCACACGCTCAGCGTCACCGCGCGCGACAGCGCCGGCAACGCGGGCTCGACCACGCTGCATGTCAATGTGGCTGCGCTGCCGCTCTTCATGCTCAGCGGCTTTTCGCCCACCGATGGCAGCGTCAATGTGGGCGTGACGCAGCGGCCCTTCATCCAGTTCTCGCGCGCCGTCAACCCCGCCACCTTGACGGCCGACAGCCTGTTTGCCACCGCGCCGGATGGCAGCAAGCTGGCCAGCACGCTCGTGCCCGCCGTTGATGGCAGCTTTGTCTGGATGTTCTTTGCAAGCCCGCTGCCCGGCGGCTCGCGCATCACCGTGCACCTGGACGGCGGGCTGATACGCGCCGCCGCCGATGGCGCCTTGCTGGACTCCGACAACAATGGTGAGGCCGGCGGCGTGCAACGCGTCAGCTTCACTACCGTGAGCCGCAGCGGCGTGGCCGGCACGCGCATCATCGGCAAAGTGCTGGACCCGGGCCCCGACTTGAAGCCGATGAGCTTTGACGACATCCGCCGCGGGCCCGACGGCGTGATCCACACCGCGGACGATGTGTTCTTGCTCCCGATCGCCCATGCGATGGTGTTCATCCTCGGCCAGGAAGATCGCGTGATCTTCACCGACGCCAACGGCGAGTTCGAGTTCAACGAGGTACCGGCAGGCGACCTGAAGCTGGTGGTCGATGGGCGCACCGCGGCGAATGCACCGGCCGGCGTGTTCTTCCCCGAAATGGTGATGGATGCCGCGATCCAGGYCGGTATCACCAACACCATGATGGGCAGCATGGGCGCGGTCGAGGAACGCCTTGCCAACACCACTCGGCGCGAGATCTATCTGCCGCGCGTGCCACTGAGCGTGCTGCAAGAAGTCAGCGACACCGAGCCGACCGTGATACGGGTTGACGACCCGCGCGCCGCGCCGCAGCTCACCGACCAGCAGCGCCAGGCGCTCACGCTGAAGATCAATCCGGGGCGCGGCATTGGCTTCGATGGCAAGCCGGTCAGCAACACGAAGCTAGGCGTGTCCACCGTGCCGCCGGAGCTCGTCAAAGACATGTTGCCCGAAGGCGTGTTGCAGCACACCTTCGACATCACCATCCAGGCGCCCGGCGTGGCCACCTTCACCGAGCCGGTGGAGATCAGCTTCCCGAACGTGTTCAGCGCGCCGCCCGGCGCTCAACTGGCGGTGCTGAGCTTTGACCACACCACCGGCATGCTGGTGATCAACGGCACGGCCACTGTGTCCGCCGATGGCTTGAGCGTGGTTTCCGAGCCCGGTGCGGGCGTGCGCGCGCCGGGCTGGCATGGCC
>NZ_JBFUFQ010000213.1:0-9814 GCF_056403355.1 Rhizobacter sp. P2_H3
ACTCATCGGCACTGTTTGACCACAACGAACGAAGTGAGTGGAGGGAGTTTGCCGATGCATCCCCAAAGCCGAGCTTCTCCGTGGAGTCGGCCCGCCAGGGCCGACCGCCGAGGCTGAGCCCCCAGCCCATCCCCTCACCCGCCGCGCCGCGCCGCGACGCTCAGAGCAGCCCGGACTCCGCCCCATGCGCCGGCATCTGCACCACCGGCTGCGGCTTCCAGCCCTTCTTGCGGTGCTCAACCACCACGTTGGTGTAGATCCCGCCCCGCACGTACCACTTCGCCGTGATGCGGATGAAACGCGGGTCGGTCGCCTTCACGATGTCGTCGAGGATGTCGTTCGTGACCTTCTCGTGGAACGCGCCTTCGTTGCGGTAGCTCCACATGTACATCTTCAGGCTCTTCAGCTCGACGCACAGCTTGTCGGCAATCATGTCGATCGTGAAGTGCGCGAAATCCGGCTGGCCGGTCAGCGGGCAGTGGCAGGTGAACTCCGGCACCTGGAACTGGATCGCGTAGTCGCGCTTCGGGCTCGGGTTCGGGAACACGTCGAGCTGCTTGCTCGGCATCGACGGCGGCTTGGCCGGCGCCTCGCGCATGCGCAGCGGGGTGGTGGGCGGGGCGACTTTCGCGGACAACTTGGACAACTTGGCCATGGAGGGGGCGTCACGTTTTGAGAGGGTTTCGGCGGGCAGCCGCAAGAGGGCGCGATGGTATCATCGCGCCTCGCCAGAAGTCCGCGTACGCGTGGAATTCCCTAAATAAATCAATGACTTAGGCGACTCGTGGCACCCTCCGCCGCGGCCCGCCGGGACTGCTCTCCATGCGTCTGAACTCCATCAAGCTGTCGGGCTTCAAGTCATTTGCCGAACCGACGCACTTCCAGCTGCCGGGCCAGCTGGTCGGCGTGGTCGGGCCTAACGGCTGCGGCAAGTCCAACATCATGGACGCGGTGCGCTGGGTGCTGGGCGAGTCGAAGGCCAGCGAACTGCGCGGCGAATCGATGCAGGACGTGATCTTCAACGGCTCCGGCAACCGCAAGCCGGCCAGCCGGTCCAGCGTCGAACTGGTGTTCAGCAACGAGGACGCCCGCGCCGGCGGCCAGTGGAACCAGTTCACCGAGATCGCCGTCAAGCGCGTGCTCACCCGCGACGGCACCAGCAGCTACTACATCAACAACCAGCCGGTGCGCCGCCGCGACGTGCAGGACGTGTTCCTCGGCACCGGCCTCGGCCCGCGCGCCTACGCGATCATCGGCCAGGGCACCATCAGCCGCATCATCGAGAGCAAGCCCGAAGAGCTGCGGCTGTTCCTCGAAGAAGCGGCCGGCGTCTCCAAGTACAAGGAACGCCGCCGCGAGACCGAGAACCGGCTGAAGGACACGCGCGAGAACCTGACCCGCGTCGAAGACATCCTGCGCGAGCTGAACGCCAACCTCGACAAGCTGGAGAAGCAGGCCGAGGTCGCGTCGCGCTACCGCGGCCTGCAGGAATCCGGCACGCTGAAGCTGCACCAGCTGTGGTTCCTGAAGCACCGCGATGCCRCCAGCGAGCAGGAGCGCGTCAAGAAAGAGGTGCTGGAGGCCACCAACGGGCTCGAAGCCCGCATGGCCGAGCTGCGCCACGGCGAGGCCGAGCTCGAGACCATCCGCCAGGCCCACTACGCCGCGAGCGACGAGCTGCACACCGCGCAGGGCGCGCTGGCCGAGGCCTCGCTCGAGGTGAGCCGGCTCGAGGAACGCATCCGCTACGTGGTCGAGGGCCGCCAGCGCGTCGAGCAGCGCCTGGCCGAACTGAAGGCGCAGAGCGAGCAATGGGCCGAGCGCTCGCAGCAGGCCCAGGACGAGCTGGAGCAGATCGCCGAGCAGATCGCCGCCGCCGACGAGCAGGCCGAGGTGCTGGCCGCGCAGGCCGAGGAGCAGGCCGGCAACCTGCCGCAGGTCGAAGACGCGGTGCGCGCCGCGCAGAACCGCAGCAACGAACAGCGCACCGCCGTCAGCGGCGTGCAGCAGCAGATCCAGGTGCTGGCCGCCGAGAGCCGCAACCTCGACGACCAGCGCCGCCAGTTCAACGCGCGCCGCGAACGGCTCGACGGCGAGCGCCGCCAGCTGGCATCGCCCGACATGGCCCGCCTGGCCGAGCTGAAGCAGCAATCGGCCGCGGCCGACGAACTGCAGGGCGTGGCCGATGCCCGCCTGCACGAGCTGCAGGAGCAGGTGCCGGCACTCGACGAAGCGCGCCGCGAGACACAGGAGCAGGTCAATGCGCAAGGTGGCCGCCAGGCTGACCTGAGCGCCCGCCTCGACGCGCTGCGCGCGCTGCAGGAGAAGGTGCAAACGGAAGGCAAGCTGAAGCCGTGGCTCGCCAAGCACGGCCTCGAAGGGCTGCAGGGCCTGTGGACGAAGATCCACATCGAGACCGGCTGGGAGACCGCGCTCGAAGCCGCGCTGCGCGAGCGCATCAACGCGCTCGAAGTGGGCCGCATCGAGACGGTGCGCGCTTTCGCGACCGATGCGCCGCCGGCCAAGCTCGCGTTCTACACGCCCCCGCAAGCGGCCATCTCCAACACCCACCAGACCCTGTCGAAGCTGAGCGACCTGCTGCGCCTGGGCGACTCCGGCCTGAAGGCGCTGCTCAACGACTGGCTCGAAGGCGTCTACACCGCGTCGGACATCGACGAGGCGCTCGCCGCGCGTTCGAAGCTGACGCACGGCGAGGTCATCATGACCCGCGAGGGCCATGCGGTCAGCCAGTTCGCGGTCGCCTTCTACGCGCCCGATTCCGAACAGGCCGGCATGCTGGCCCGCGCGCAGGAGATCGAGAACCTGGAGCGCCAGCTGAAGGCGCAGACRCTGATCGCCGAGGAGTCGCGCAGCGCGCTGGTGCGCGCCGAGGCCGCCTACACCGATGCGTCRCAGCGCCTGGTCGGCACGCGCCGCGAAGCCGCCGAGACGCAGACCCGTGCGCACCAGCTGCATGTCGAGCTGCTGCGCCTGTCGCAGCAGGCCGAGCAGACCMGCGCGCGCCGCGAGCAGCTCGACGCCGAGCTCGGCGAGGTCGATGCGCAGCTCGAGGAGCTCGATGAACGCCGCGCCACCGGCGAGGCACGCTTCGAGGAGCTCGACATGCAGCTCGCGACCACGCAGGAGCGCCATGCCGAACTCGACGAAGGCGTGATCGCCGCCGAGCGAAAGCTTGCCGACGCGCGCGAGCAGCTGCGCTCGCTGGAGCGCCAGGCGCAGGAGGCGCAGTTCTCGTCGCGCGCGCTGGYGGCCCGCCGCGGCGAGCTGCAGCGCAGCATCGAGACGGCGCAGCAGCAGGTGGTGTCGAACGAGGCTTCGCTCGAGCAGCTGCAGCAGGAGCTGGTGAAGCTGACCGATGCGTCAGCCCATGTCGGGCTCGAAGACGCGCTGGCCTTGAAGCTCGACCGCGTGGCCGCGCTCGGCGCCAAGCGCAGCGAGTACGACGACCTGACGCTGCGCCTGCGCCGCGCCGACGAACAGCGCATGGCGCACGAGCAGAGCCTGCAGCCGCTGCGCGACCGCATCACCAAGCTGCAGCTCGAGGAGCAGGCGGCGCAGCTCGGCGGCGCGCAGTTCCTCGAGCAGCTGACCGCCGCCGAGGTCGACCTCGCGGCGCTCGCGCAGAACATCGCCGACAACAACGTCAAGCTGTACGGCCTGCAAGGCGAGATCGACCGCATCAACCGCGAGATCACCGCGCTTGGCGCGGTGAACCTGGCGGCGCTCGACGAGCTCACCGCGTCGCGCGAGCGCAAGACCTTCCTCGATTCGCAGAACGCCGACCTGAACGAGGCGATCAGCACGCTCGAGGGCGCGATCCACAAGATCGACCTGGAAACGCGCGACCTGCTCGCCAGCACCTTCAACCAGGTCAACGAGCATTTCGGGCGCATGTTCCCGAGCCTGTTCGGCGGCGGGCAGGCCAAGCTGATGATGACCGGCGACGAGATCCTCGATGCCGGCGTGCAGGTGATGGCGCAGCCGCCGGGCAAGAAGAACAGCACGATCCACCTGCTCTCGGGCGGCGAGAAGGCGCTCACCGCGATCGCGCTGGTGTTCGCGATCTTCCAGCTGAACCCGGCGCCGTTCTGCCTGCTCGACGAGGTCGACGCGCCGCTGGACGATGCCAACACCGAGCGCTACGCGAAGCTCGTGAAGCAGATGTCCGAGGGCACGCAGTTCCTGTTCATCAGCCACAACAAGATCGCGATGGAGATGGCCGAGCAGCTGATCGGCGTGACGATGCAGGAGCAGGGCGTCTCGCGCATCGTCGCGGTCGACATGGAAGCGGCCGTCAGCCTGGCCGAGGCCGCCTGATGGCAAGCGCGCTGCCGGCCGAGCGCCGGGCCGCTCCCAAGCCGGCCGGCATCCCCTCGGGGGATCGGCGAATGTACCCATTCGACGAGGGGCTCCATTGAGCACGCTGACCGTCTCGCTGGCCGCGCTGGGCGGCGTCGTGCTGGCCGGCGTGATTGCGCACGGTGCATGGCAGGCGCGCAAGGCGGGCCCGCGGAGGCCGATGGAGGCGTTGCCGCCGCCGGGGTCCACCGTGTCCGCTGACCGCGAGCTCACCGAACCGCGCGAGCCGGTGTTCGGCGAGCCGCAGCCGGTCTCCGCGGGCCACGATCCTTCTGCGCGCATCGACCTCGGCAGCGCGCTGCAGCCGCCGCCGGTGCGCCGCACCAGCGTGCGCATCGATGCGCTGATCGACGCGATCGCGACGCTGACGCTCGAGTCCCCCGTCAGTGCCGAATCGGTGCTGCCGCACCTGCCGCCGACGCGCCGCGCCGGCAGCAAGCCGTTCCTGATCGAGGGCCTGAATGCCGACAGCGGCGAGTGGGAGCCGCCCACCGCCGGCCAGCGCTATGGCGAATTCCAGGCCGGGCTGCAACTGGCCAACCGGATGGGCGCGGTCAACGAGATCGAGTACTCGGAGTTCGTGCAGAAGCTGCAGGCCTTCGCCGAATCGATCGGCGCGATGGCCGATTTCCCCGACATGCTCGATGCGGTCGCCCGGGCGCGCGAGCTCGATGCCTTCGCCGGTGCGCACGATGCGCAGCTCGCGGTGCACCTGCAGGCGCGTTCGGCGGCCTGGAGCGTGGGCTACATCCAGCAGCATGCGGCGCGCCACGGCTTCGTGCCGGGCGTGGTGCCGGGCCGGCTGGTGCTGCCGGCGGCCGACGAGGGCGCGCCGCCGGTGCTGACGCTCAGCTTCGATCCGCAGGCGGCCTTCGCCGACGACCCGAACAAGTCGGTGGTGCGCGACGTGACGCTGAGCTTCGACGTGCCGCAGACCGATGCGCGCGCCGAGCCGTTCATCGCGTGGCAGGCGAGTGCGCAGGCCCTGTCGCTTGGCATGGATGCGGCGATCGTCGACGACAACGGGCAGCCGCTGCGGCCCGAAGGGTTCGCGGCGATCGGCGGGGAACTGGGGCAGCTGTACCAGGCGCTGGAGACGCACGACCTGGCGGCCGGCACGGCGGCGGCGCGGCGGCTGTTCAGCTGAACGCCTGGTGCGTTCGTTGGCCACGCACCGGGCCTGCGATAGGATCGCTGCCGGCCGCGGAGGGCGGCCGTCATCATCCATACCTACTTGCACACCAACATGAAACGCATCCTTGCGATCCTGATCTGTTCCTTTCTCGCCGGCTGCGGCACGCAGATGAAAGTGGCTGCGGTCGACGAGAAGACCGGGCTGTTGAAGTCCGACCTCGGTTCGATCTCGAAGGCAACCGTCGTGACGGCCAAGACCATGCCGCTGGCGCCGTTCAAGGGCCTGGCCTTCATCTCCGGCGGTGGCGATTTCGGCGTCAATCAGCTGAAGGCAGTCAAGTACTTCGATCAGGTCGTGAACTACGACGAGCTGCAGAAGCTGGTGATCGTCAACAACCTGCAGGACAAGGTGCCCAGCCTGAGCGAGCCGATCGGCCTGAACAAGCTGTACCGGGCCTACAAGCCGTTCCTGTGGGTCAACTTCAAGCGGGTGCAGAAGGACAACAAGCCGTACCTGCAATTGATTGCGACCAACCCGGACACGCTGGAAGACGTCTTCGTCAGCGAGGTGTACCTCGATTTCGTGTGGGCCGGCGTCAACGATCAGAACTCGCGCTACCCGCTGTTCAATGCCCTCATCGAGTGGCTGAACAAGAACCGCTGATCGGTCGTCAGCGGGGCAGCCGCTGGTGCACGGCCGCCACGGCCTGCCCCAGCTCGATCACCGCCAGTGCGTAGTAGCTCGACCAGTTGTAGCGCGTCACCGTGTAGAAATTCGGCGTGCCGGCGATGTAGCTCGGCGCGGCCTCGCCGTTCTGCAGTTCGATCAGCGCGAGCTTGTCGCCGAACTCGCGCGCCGCGGCCGGCAGCCCGGCGCCGTGCGCGAGGAACTCCTGCGGCGTGAAGCTCGGCACGATGTCGGGCACCAGCAGCGTCGCGCGGTCGATGGCGTCCACCGGTGCCGCCACGTCGAAGTGCGTCGGCATGCCGCGCTGCCAGCCGAACTCGGCCAGGTAGTGGGCGACGCTGCCGACGATGTCGGCCCCGCTCGCGTGCAGGTCGACGCGGCCGTCGCCGTCGAAATCCACCGCATAGCGGTTCCAGCTGCTCGGCATGAACTGCCCCATGCCCATCGCGCCGGCATAGCTGCCCTTCAGCGCGAGCGGATCGACGTTCTCGCTGTGGCACAGCACGAAGAACTGCTCCAGCTCGTCGCGGAAGAACGCGCTGCGGTCGCGCCGGCCGCTCGGGAAATCGAAGGACAGCGTGGCCAGCGCATCGATGACGCGGAAGCCGCCCATCTGCTGGCCGTAGATCGTCTCGACGCCGACGATGCCGACGACGATCTCGGCCGGCACGCCGTAGAGCTCCTCGGCGCGCGCGAGCCATTTCTCGTTCTCCTGCCAGAACGCGAGCCCGGCACGGATGCGCTTCGGCTCGACGAAGCGGCCGCGGTAGGCGGCCCAGTTCTTCGCGGTGCCGGCCGGCGGCGGCATGATGAACTTCGCGACGTTCGGCACGTAGCGCGCCTCGGCCAGCTGCGACTGCACCCACTCGGCGGGCAGGCCCTGCCGCTCGGCCAGCTCGGCGCCGAAGCGCATCACGTCGTCGCGGGGGCCGTAGGGGACGGTGTCGTCACGCACCGGCGCCGTCGCGCGCGGTTTCTTCGGCTTGGCATCGGCGATGCCGGCACCCAGCAGCAACGCGAGGATCAGCGGTGTGAGCAGCAGGCGGGGGCGCGAAAAGAGCATGCGCGGATTATCGGCGTCTGCGAGGGCGGCCCGTCCAGAGGCGCGTCAAGCGGCAAGAGCCCCGTTGGGCTTCTTGAGGCGGACGTGCGCCTTCAGTACGAATTTCCCTCATCAAACTTGATGAATTCGCTCGGCCCCACGTGACAAATCCCCAAGCGCATCGCTAGACTCCACGCACCGCAGCGGCAGACCACTGCCGCGCGGGTTGCCAGTGCCCCACTGGGCCGAAGGCGACACACCTCTCCCTCGTTGTCATTGGATGCATGGTCGACGACCGTGCGCTGGGGCAGCCGTCGCATCTGGTCGACATCGACAACGACGGCAATCTGGATCTCTCCACGGCCGGCATGCTGGGCACCGGCGCGAACCTGTACCCGCCCATTCGGGCGTGGCGCTCGTTGGGGGATTTCAACTTCGAGCCGATCTCCGGGGCCGGCCAGGACTGCGACCGACCCCTCGACTTCAACGGCGACGGGCGCACCGACTGCGTGATGTGGGGCCTGTCGGTGTCGACCGGCGCCACCGGCCTGCTCAAGGTGGCCAACTACAACCTCGGCAACATCTCGGTGGGTTCTCCGCCGCTYGGYMWSCACGGYGAGAAGAGCGCCGACATGCTGGTCGCCGAYGTGAACCGCGACGGCCGCGACGACATCCTGTGGTGGAGCAGYGACCCSKCGCAGAACAAGCTGTACCTGAGCAACGGCGACGGTACCTTCACGCCATCAAGCAGCTTCAACCTGACCACCGCGAGCGACGTGCTGCAGCACAGCGACAGCTCGGCCGCCTTCGTGACGGGGGATTTCACCGGCCGRGGCGATGTGGAGATCCTGCGGCTGCGGGCCTCGCCGACGCCGGGGGATGCGACGGCGAACCAGCTGTACGTGAAGGCGGGCACCTCGYTGCCGCCGGACCTGCTGACCAGCGTGACCTCGCCGGAMGGGCTCAAGACGRCGCTCAGCTGGGTATCGCTGGGCAGTYCGGCCCGCGGYGGGMTCGGCGACCGGTATGCGAGCGATCGCGGGGATGCGGCCAATGCGGCGGTGTAYCCGCTGTTCGATGCGGTGCAGCCCGGCTACGTGGTYGCGACCGTCGAYCGCGACAGYGGYGTSGGCAGCGGCAAGGTGTCCGAAGAGTTCGGCTACCGYGGCTTCAAGGCRGCGCACGACGGGCGTGGMCCGCGCGGCTTCCGCGAGGTGCGCAGCCAGCGGCCGGCAGCGGACGGCAGCGTCCTGTCGCAGTCGACGCAGATCGTGCTGTCACACCCCTACATCGGGCAGCCCGCGCGYGCGCAGAGCTGGCGCGGCTCGCTGAACGAGGCATCGCCGGTGCTGCTGGCGAGCGAGACCAACATCTATTGCGACGCCTCGGCGTCGACCACGGCCGAAGCGGCTGCGACCGTCATGGCGCCGTGCCCGGTGCCGTCCACGGTGCGGCTGCAGCGGCCGTACCTGTTCCAGAGCAGCAAGACTGCRCGCGAGCTGAACGGCGATGCGCTGCCCGGCACGACCGTGACGACCCGCTACAACGAGAACGGGGATCCGAAGGAGGTGGTGGCGGTCACCACCGGGGCGGCAGCAGGGAACGTGGCGCAGAGCATCACAGCAACCACGAAGCACGACTACGCCGCCAACAACATCGCGGGCGACAACTGGGTGCTGGGTGGCGTGCTGCGCTCGACACAGGATCGGGTCGTGCCGAACAGTCTGGCCGCGATCGGAGCGAGCGCCGGCACGGCGCCGAACGCGGCGGCGACGCGCGGCACGCTGCCGGCGGTCACGCTGAGCGCACCGGCCTTTGCGGCCACGCAGATCGGGCAGAGCAGCAGCGCCACGGCGACGCTGAGCAACACCGGCGGCGTGGCGATCAACATCACGATGCCGACCGCTGCGGCGGTGTCGTCGGCGTCGGGCAGCGAGTTCGGCTTTGCAGGCACGACCTGCGGTGCGAGCCTGGCGGCGGGTGCCTCGTGCACGGTCAGCGTCACCTTCACGCCTTCTGCGGCTGGTGCGCGCAGCGGCGGGCTGAACATCAACACCGAGCTGGGCGTGAAGTCGGCGGTGCTGTCGGGCACGGGCCAGGCGCCGTCGGGCAGCCTGAGTGCCGTCGACTTCGGCAGCGTGGCCGTCGGCAGCGCGCCGACGCTGACCTCAACGCTCGCCAACACCGGCGTCGGCCCGCTGAGCGTGACGGTGCCGGCTGCTGCGTCAGTCAGTGGCACGGACTTCGGCTTCGTCTCGACGACCTGCGGCAGCTCGCTGCCGGTGGGCGGCAACTGTGCAATCACCGTGCGCTTCCAGCCGACGGCCAACGCGGCACGCAGCGGCAGCGTGAGCACCGGCACGGGTGCGGGGACGCTGTCTGCCGCACTGAACGGCACGGGCCTGCAATCGGTGATCGCGGTGACTGGTAGTGGCGCCGCTGGCCTGACGGCGCAGAAGGGTGGTGCGGCGGGTAGCGGGACGGTCACCTTCACGAACAGCGGCAACCAGGCGGCGACGCTCACGATGTCGGGCCTGAGCGCACCTTACTCGGTGAGCCCGGCAAGCTGC
>NZ_JBFUFQ010000214.1:0-9804 GCF_056403355.1 Rhizobacter sp. P2_H3
CCGGCCGCCAGCGCGACGATCAGCGCCGCGGTGCGCGCCTGCAGCCGCGCGGCGTCGGCGTCGCGGCGGACCAGGTGCTCGCGCTGCACGGCGGCGAGCGCATCGAGCTCGGCGCGGATCGCATCCATCGCGAGCTTGCCGTCCAGGTCGGTGCCGGCGCCGGCGGGTTCCACGTCGCCGCTGCGGCGCTTCAGCACATGGGCATCGGCGAGCGCGATGCGGCGTTGCACCAGGTCGTCGATGCGCTGGCGGACGGCGGCGAAGTCGCCGTGCGGCCCCGACGGCGTGGCCAGGTGCTGCATCAGGTCGGCATAGGTGTCGGGGAACTTCGCCTTGCCGCGCTCGTACGGCTCCAGGCTTTCGGTGCTGCCGCTGAGCAGGTAGCCGCGCTGGCCGGTCTCGATGTCGAGCAGCAGCGTGAGCGTCCTGTCGATCAGCCCGAGCGTCTGCTCGTCGCGCCGGCGCTCCTGGGCGTGGCCGGCCAGGTCCTGCAGGCCGCGGTAGCCGGCGCCGGCGGTCACGCCGAAGGCGGTGGCACCGGCCACGATCAGCCACAGCGCGAGCTGCGCCGTTCGCCACCACGGCCGGGCCGGGCGCTCTGACGATGCCGATTCCAAGGGCCATCCCTCCCTGGCGAGCCGAGGTGTCGTGCATGGTATGCGCGGACGGCCGGGGCCGGTACCGGTTCCAACCCATCCGACACATTGGGGATGACAGTGCAAGCGGAACTGGTCGACAGTCCGGCGGATGGCGTGTAGCAAAGTGTGTCAGACAGGCGCGTTTGCGGTTAGATTTCCCGCAGGGGGAAGTTTGAATGCGCAGTGCGCGAGCACACGATCTGCCGCCGTTCCACGTCACGGCGCGCCTGGACGAATCCGGGTCTTGCGATGTCTTCATCACCGATGGGCAATCGGTGGGCCGGCATGCCCGGGCCGTGCCCGACCTGCCGGCGTTGCGCCGGCTGTCGCATGCCGCCGCTGAAGGCGACCTGCACGCGAGCGTCACCTTGTTCGCTCAGCTGTTCCCGGGCGTCATCGGTGCCACGCTGCGTGGCAGCGAGCCGCGCCGGCTGAACCTGCAACTCGGCGCGGCGCTGCACGGCCTGCACTGGGAGCTGGCCAGCGACGGCCACGGCCTGCTCGGCGAGCGCTGGCGGGTCGCGCGGCACCTGCTGGTCGATGACGACCGGCCCGCCGACCCCGATTCGCCACCGGACCTGACGGCCACCACGGTGCGGCGAGTGCCGCGGCGCGGCCCGCTGCAGGTGCTGCGGCTGGGCGATGCGGCCGGCCGCGCCGAGGCGACCCGGCCGGTGCTGCCGGCGCTCGACAGCCCGGCCGTCGTGTCGACCACGCTGGCGCGCGATGCCGTGCCGCCCGATGCGATCGCCGGGCTGCTGGCCGGGCATGACGTGATCCGACTCGACAGCGGTGCGCCGCACGAGTTGCTGGCCGGCGTGACGTGGTTGCGCCCGCCCAAGCTCTTCGTCGTCGGGCAGGTCCCCGGGCTCCAGCTGGCGCTGCTCGCGCAGCAACTGGCGCTGCTCGGGGCGAGCCTGCTGGTCGTGCCGCCCGGCGACGCGAGCGCCGAGGAAGGGGCCCCCAGCTGGTTCGGCGCGCTGTGCGAGCGCCTCGCGCAGGCCCAGCCGATCGCCGAGGCGGTGCGGGCAGCGCGCGGCTTGCATGACAAGAGCGGCGCGCCGTGGCTGCAGCTGTACGGCGATGGCGATGCGGTGCTGGTGCTGCCCGACGCCCGCGCGTCGGCCGGCAACGATGCGCGCCAGGTCACCTCGCTGTCGTTCGACTTCGTCGACTCCACCGGCTGGCTGCACCGGCTGGGCAGCGAGCGCTATGCGAGCCTGCTGGCCGAGTTCCACCAGCGCTGCATCGAGCAGATCGAGCGCCACGGCGGCGTCGCCGACGATCCGCAGGGCGACGACGGCGTGATGTCGTACTTCGGCTACCCGGCTGCCAGCGAGCGCAGTGCCGAGCAGGCGGTGGCGGCGGGCCTCGCGATCGTGCAGTCGGTGGCCGGCATGTCGACGCCGGTGCAGGTGCGCATCGGCATCGCCACCGGGCGCGTCTCGGTGATGGCCGGCCAGCCGGTCGGCGTGTCGATCCACCTGGCCGCGCGGCTGCAGAGCAAGGCGGCGCCGGGCACGGTGCTGGTCTCCGACATGACGCTCGCGCTGGTGCAGCATCGCTTCACGGTGCAGCCGCTGGACGGCGTGCTGGCGCTGAAGGGCATCGAGGGCGCCCAGCGCGCCGGCGTCGTGCTGCACGACCGCAAGGAGCACCGGCTCGATGCGCTGCCGCGGCTCACCCCCTTCGTCGGCCGCGACGACGAGCTGGCCGCGCTGGTGCGCCACTGGGACGCGCTGCAGGACGGCGCGCTGCGCGTGGTGCAGCTGCGCGGCGACGCCGGCATCGGCAAGTCGCGGCTGGTGCGCGAGTTCCGCCACGGCCTGAAGGCGCGCGGCGCGCGCTCGTTCGAATGCCGCTGCCTGCCCGACCACGCGAGCAGCGCCTTCCATGCGGTGATCGACGCGATGCACCACTGGCTGGGGCTGCGCGACGATGACGACGGTCCGGCGCGCCTGCGCAAGCTGGCCGACGCGCTGCCGCCCGGGCTGGATGCGGCGCAGGCGCTGCCGGTGCTGGCGGCRCTGCTGTCGCTGCCGGGCGAGCCGCTGGCCGGCACGCCCGAGCGCCTGCGCGAACGCACGCTCGCGACGCTGGTCGAGTGGTTCCAGCGCGCGGCGCAGGCGCGGCCGGTCTGCCTGGTGGTCGAAGACCTGCACTGGGTCGACCCGTCGACGCGCGAGTTCCTCGGCCGCCTGCTGGCCAGCGGCGGGCAGGCACCGATGCTGGTGCTGCTGACCGAGCGCACCGCGACCGACGATGCCGCTTCCGCCGCGGCATCCTGGCAGCCGCCGGTCGTGCACCAGGCCATCGAGCTGCACGGCCTGCGCCCCGACGAATCGCGCCGGCTGCTGAAGCAGGCCTGCGGCGAATCGCTGCTGCCGGCCGGCGTGGTGCGGCTGCTGGCCGGGCGCTCAGACGGCGTGCCGCTGTTCCTCGAGGAATCGGCGCGCATGGCGGTGGAGCAGAGGGCGACGCTCGACGAGGTGCTGCCGCAGACGCTCGACGTGCCGGGCAGCCTGCAGGACCTGCTGATGGCGCGCCTGGACCGGCTCGGCCCGGCGCGCGCCGTCGCGCAGTTCGGCGCCGTGCTCGGGCGCGAGTTCCCGGTCGCGCTGCTGGAGCAGGTGCTGGCGCACGGCGGCCGGCCGATGACGCCGCAGGAACTGGCGGCGCAGCTCGACCTGATCGAGCAGTCGGGGCTGCTGACCAGCGTCGGCGGCAACGAGGCGGGCGGTGCCTCGGGCGAGCGGCGCTGCGCCTTCAAGCACGCGCTGGTGCGCGACATCGCCTACCAGTCGCTGTGGACGCGCGATCGCCAGCAGGTGCACCGCGCGGTCGCGGCGGTGCTGCGCGCCTCGTGGCCCGAACTGGCGCAGCGCCAGCCCGAGCTGCTGGCCCATCACCAGACCGAGGCGGGCCTGGCGGCCGAGGCGCTCGGGCAGTGGGAGGTGGCGGCGCGGCTCGCGGCCTCGCGCTCGGCGCACGACGAGTCGATCCAGCACCTGCAGCGCGCGCTGGCGCTGCTGGGGAGCCAATTGCATGAACCGACTCAAGAGCGCGAGCGGCGCGGCATCGAGCTGCGCCTGCAACTGCTGCTCGCGTCGCGCTACATCGCGACCGAAGGCTATGGCGCGCCGCCGGTCGAGCGGGCCTACGTGCGCGCCGAGCAGCTGGGCGACGAGCTGGGCGACCCGGTCGCGCAGCTGAAGGCGCAGCTCGGGCTGGAGGGTTACCACTTCATGCGCGGTGATTTCGGGCGGGCGCACGAGATCGCGCGGCGTGCCGAGGCGCTGGCCGAGCAGGGCGGCGACCCGATGGCGCGGTTGCAGGTGCGCTGGGCCACGGCCAACATCCTGTTCCACGAGGGGCACGGGCTGGCCGCGGTGCAGCGCATGGACGAGTGCCTGGCGGTGTACCGGCCGGAGCACCATCGCCGCGCCGCGGTGCAGGACCCGGGCGTGATGTGCCTGTGCTACTCGGCCTGGGGCCAGTGGGAGCTCGGCCACCCGGACGACGCGCTGGCGCGCATCGACCGCGTGCAGCAGCTCGCACGCACGCTCGACCACAAGTTCAGCCTCGGCGAGGCCTTCGGCTTCGCCGCCAACGTGCACCGCTACCGCGGCGAGCACGCGCAGGCGCTGGCCTGCGCCGAACAGGCGATCGCGATCTGCGACGAAGGCGGCTTCGCGGTGTGGCTCGCGCATGCGCACGTGATGCGCGGCTGGCTGCAGTGCGAGCGCGGACGGCACGACGAGGGCGTGGCCGAGATGCGCGAGGGCCTGGCGCTGTGGGCGCGCAGCGGTGCCGTCGTCACGCGGCCGCTGTACCTGACGCTGCTGGCCGAAGGCCTCGCGCGCGGCGGCGACCTGGTGCAGGCGCTGGCGCGGCTCGACGAGGCGATGGGCATCGTGCAGGCGCACGGCGAGCGCTACTACGAAGCCGAGGTGCGCCGCTTGATCGCCGAGCTGACGCTGCGCCGCGACGGCCTCTTGCTGCCGGCGGCGCGCCGGGCGGCCGAGCAGGGCCTGCGCGCGGCGCACGAGCTCGCGATGCAGCAGCACAAGCGCGGCTTCGCGCTGCGCAGCGCCACCAGCCTGGCGCGGCTGTGGCACGAGGACGGCCGCACGCGCGAGGCGCTGCAGCTGCTGAAGCCGGCCTACGCGTCGTTCACCGAAGGGCTGGAGACGCACGATCTGCGACAGGCGCGAGAGCTACTGCGGTCCATCAGTTGAGGTTGAGCTCGGTCAGTTGAGTATTTCAGGCGGCAACGCGGGGAGGTGGTGATGACGACCGACAGGAAGTTCCGGCCCGGGCCGGTCGATCTGCCGACCTGGTACGCCGCAGCGACGACCAACCATGCGCGCAACCGCATGCTGTTCGAGTGGCTGTGCGACTGGCGCAACCTGCGGCCGCACGATCCGCAGAGCCTGCCGCCGCAGCGCGATGCGTTGTTCGAGCAACTGCTGAAACGCCCGGGCCTGGAGGGCGTTCTGACGGTTCCAAGCCGCGCGATCCGCCACGAGAACGAGTACGAGCCTGAGGGCAGTCCGGTGCGGCACGACCGGACCTACGGGCACAGGAAGGTGCGGATGCTGCTGGATGCCGACGACATCGCGGCCGTGCTGCGCAACGGCGATGCCTTCAGCAACGAGGCCTACAACAAGCTCGGTTCCGGCACCTTCCTGCTGGGCCTCGACCACGAGACGCTGCGCAAGCGCCAGCGCACCGCTGCCGCGAAGGCGCTGCGCTATGACCCCTCAACGGTGACCGCGCTGGCCGAACTGGCGGTTGCCGAGGCCGAGCCGATCTGGCTGCGCGCGCCGTCCTTCGACCTTGCGCAGTTCGCCGAGCAGGTCGCGCTGCGCTTCTGCAGCCGGCTGTTCGGCTTCGCCACGGGCGATTACCCGGTGCTGGAGAGCGCGCTGCGGGGTGCGTACATGGCGCTCACGCACCAGATCCTCGGCCGGCATTTCGTCAGCGACCCCGCGCCTGTGGCCGCTGCGCGCGGGCCGATGGCTGTGCTGTTCACGCGAGCCTGCGAACTGATCGACGAGTACCAGCGCTACCCGACGATGAGCCCGCAGACGCTCCCGACCGGCGTGGACCTGCGGACCGACAAGGTGCCTGGGTTCGAACCGGCGATGCGCCGCCTCGGGTGCCTCGCCCGTGAGGCGGGAACCTTGCCGGAGGATGACCTGAGCGGCGAGGAACTGGGTGTGATCGTCGTCGGCGTGATGTCCGGTGTGGTCGGCAACGTGCAGGCGGCCGTCTGCTCGGCGCTGCACGAGTTCTTTCGCAATGGATTGGTCGAGGCGTTGCGCGGCGTGGCGCGCACCTACGGGGAACCGTCGAACGAGCTGTGGCCCTGGATCGCCGAGGCGCTGCGCCTGAACCCGCCGGCCGCCTACCTGCCGCGCCGCGTGACCGAGGACTTCACGCTGCCGGGCGGCGTGACGTTGAAGAGGGGCGAGGAGTGCGTGCTTTCGATCGTCGCGGCGTTGCGCGCAAAGGGCACGGCCTTCGTCGGCTCGTTCGACGAGGAAGGCAAGGTCAAGACACCGCCGCCCGCGCCCGATCCGCTGATCTTCGGCATCGACAGCGGCCCCGACAGCGGCCCTTTGCGGCATGGCCTGCATTCGTGCATCGGTGACAAGCTGGCGCGGCCGCTGATCAGCGCGATCGTGCGCCGCGTGCTGCTGCTGCGCGGGCTGGCCGAGGCGTTCGATCCGGAAGACGGCACCGTGGTCGGCCTGGAGCGGCGCTGGGGCTTCACCTGCAAGCGCTATCCGCTGACCTGCCGGCTCGATCGCCAGCATGCGCTGAACGTGTCGATGCGCGTGAAGACGCCGATCGCCCTGCATGCCGAGGCGTTGAAGGCGGTGATCCGCGCCGGCGCACCGCGCATCGAGACGGCGCTGCTCGAGTCGCGGCACATCCATTTCGCGTGGTTCGAGTTCATCGAGAACGACAACCGGCTGGTGCTGCACACGGTGTACGACGGGCTGTTCGAGTCGTACATCGAGCATTTCGCGCTGGCGGTGGGTGAGCTGTTCGACAAGATCTTCGAGCACATCGAAGACGCTCCGCCGATGCCGGTCAACAAGTACCCCGGCGCCTTCATCGACCTGATCCGCCGCAACGACCGGCCGGTGGCGGAGGGCTACTTCTTCAGTGCCTACCCTGCGCTCGAGGCGGAGCAGATCCGCCGCGTGCTGGGAGTCACGCCATGAAGGCGCAGCCGCTGAAGCCGGCCACGTCGCGTGCGCTGTGGGGGAATCACTTCGACCACGTCCAGCGCATCGTGCTGTGCACGCCGAAGCAACGGCGGGTGCAGCACCTGCTGCTGAAGTTCAACGGGACGGGTTCGCAGACGCGCCGTTTTCTCTCGGCGCTGAGCAGGCACGTGACGTACCGGCCGAGCGATCCGAAGCCCGGCGGCCCGCAGCTGAGCATCGGCTTCACGTACCGCGGACTGGAGGCGCTGAAGCTGCCGCTGCGCGTGCTGCTGGTGCTGCAGAAGCTCGCGCCGTCGTTCCACCTCGGCGCGCCGGTGCAGGCCGCGACGCGGCTGGGTGACACCGGATCGAGCGCGCCCGACCACTGGGACAGCGGCTTTCAGCTGGAGGCGCTGCATGCGGTGATCAGCCTGCACCACGATGACGACGCCGCGTCCACCGAGTTGCTGAAGCGGGTCGGGCGGCTGGCGAAGGGGTTCTGCGTGCAGATCGACGACACGGTGCCACGGGGCGAGAACTTCAGCCTCACGCCCGGCAGGCCCGAAGAACGCTGGGTGCATTTCGGCTACCGCGACGGCCTGTCGAAGGTGGGTATCAATGGCTGGTCGCACGACCCGGACATCCCCCCGAAGGAGCACCGCAAGCTGCGGAAGGTCTCGATCCACAACCCCGGCGAGTTCCTGCTCGGCCACACGGACGATGGTGGTGCCAACCCATGGGCGCTGGCCGCGCAGCCGCAGGCGGTGCGGTCGTTCTTCTGCGAGGCGAGCTTCGGCGTGCTGCGGCAGATGGCGCAGGACGAGCCCGCGTTTCGCGCCTACCTGAAGCAGCGGGCGAGGTGGATCGCCGTCGGCAGCCGAGGCACGATCGACGAGGATGACGCGATCGAACTCGTGCGGGCCAAGCTGTGCGGCCGTTTCGCCGATGGGCGGCGCATCGACCCCGAGACGCAGCAGCCGACCGGTGCGCCGGGCGAGGACTTCGACTACGCGGGCGACGCCGAAGGCAAGGGCTGCCCATTCGGCGCGCACATCCGCCGCATGAACCCGCGTGGGGGCCAGATTGCGCACCAGCTGCGCCGGCGTCCGCTGCTGCGGCGGGGCGCGCCGTACGGAGACCGGTGGAAAGAGGGCGAGGCATCCGGCATCGAGCGCGGCCTGCTCGGCCTGTTCTTCTGCAGCAGCATCGAGAACCAGTTCGAGCACCTGCTCGGCGAGTGGGCCGACCGCGTGCCGATGGGCAACCTCGACGAGGGCAACGCGAAGGACCCGCTGGCCTCGCGCCATGAGGATCCCGATGCGAGCTTCGTGCTGCCCGGCGACGCGTTGCAGCGCGGCGGCGTGACGGAGTTCAAGGGCCTGAAGCCGTTCGTGCGCACGCGCGGCACCGCCTACCTGCTGTACCCGACGAGCGACGGCCTGGAGCAGCTCGCGACCGAGGACCATGGCCACCTGTGGGTCGATGCGGTGGACCGGGAAGACTACGAATGACCGCGCGAACGGCCGCGCCGCTGCTCGACACCGGCGAAGACTTCGTCGAAGTGCCTGAGCCGCTGACCGAGCGCCCGCCGGCCGACCGCTTCTGCGACCTGGTGCTGACGGGCGGTGTCGCGAGCGGCGTCGTCTACCCGTGGGCGATCCTCGAGATCGCACGCGCATTCCGCTTCAAGAGCATCGGCGGCACCTCGGTGGGCGCGATGGCGGCGGCACTCGCGGCCGCAGCCGAGTACGGCCGGCGCAACGGCTACGACGACGGCTTCGAGGTGCTGCGGCGCGCGCCGGGCGATCTGGCGAAGCCGGGGCCGCGCGGGCTGCGCACGAAGATGCTGTCGTTGTTCCAGCCGGCGCCGGAGGGGCAGCGGCTGTTCGATCTCTTCGTCGGCGCGGTCGACATCTACGGCGAAACGCGCCGCAGCCGCGTGCCGCGCTGGGTGCGGCTGGGCTGGCCCGCCTTGCGCAGCTACCGCAAGCCGGCGTCGTGGGGCGGCCTGCTCGGCCTGCTGATCGCGGCCGATTGCGCGCTGGTGCCGCCGTTCAGCTGGGGCAGCCTGCTCGGGTTCGTGCTGGCGATTCCGATCTGCGTCATCGGTGCCGTCGTGTTCTACGGGCTGCTGCCCGACCTGGACAAGGGTCTCGTGAAGAACGACCTCGGCCTGTGCCATGGCAAGACGCAGCCGGGGCGCGACCCGAAGACCGACCCCGGCCTGATCGAGTGGCTCGACAAGGGCATCCAGCTCGCCGCCGGTCTCCGCCGCGAAGACGCGCCGCTGACCTTCCGCGACCTGTGGTCGGCACCCGCCTCGCCGGGTGCGCCGCGCGTGGCGGTGGGCGATGGCGACGACCGCCGGCTGCGCTCGATCAACCTGGAGATGATCACGACCAACGTGACGCACGGCCGGCCGTACCGGCTGCCGCTGCAGGACGAGACCGATCGCGTGTACTTCCGGCGCGAGGACATGGAACGGTTCTTCCCGGACCGGGTGGTCGCGGCGATGGTGAAAGCGGCGCGACCGTATGCGCCGGCCAGCGATTTCGATCCACCGGCCGGCCAGGAGGCGGAGAGCGAGAACCTGCTTGAACTGCCCCGCGGCGACCTGCCGATCCTCGTCGCGGCGCGCATGAGCCTGAGCTTTCCGCTGCTGTTCTCGGCGGTGCCGCTGTGGGCGGTCGACCACGAGATGCCGCGCGAAGAGCGGGTGTTGAAGCGCTGCTGGTTCTCCGACGGCGGGCTGTGTTCCAACTTCCCGATCCACCTGTTCGATGCGGCCGTGCCGCGCTGGCCGACCTTCGGTCTGTGGCTCGGCCAGCGCAACCCGTTCCGGCGCAACGTGTTCGTCTGGCTGCCGAAGACGCACCTGCAGGGCAGCCGCGACAGCTGGCAGCGTTTTGACCCGGACGATCCTGGCACGCAGGTGCAGGCACGCG
>NZ_JBFUFQ010000215.1:0-9803 GCF_056403355.1 Rhizobacter sp. P2_H3
CCTTTGCGCATTGCCAAGAACCGCTTCGCGCGTGAGTTTCAGCTCGCGTTCGAACTCCCGGCTGCGCCACACGTAGTCGGCGACGCTGCGGGCTTCGTCTGCGGACGTGAACTCCCTCGCTGCTTCGGMGCGAAGCTCGGCCGGCACCCGGTCCATCTCGACGCCATGCTCCGCGTGGTTGAAGATCGTGAGCGCGAACAGGAACACCGGTTGATCGCGCTGGCGCTGGCTCGCCAGCACACGCCGGGCGGCTTCATGCACCAGCGCATCCGGCGTGCCCCAGGCCTCGGGCAGGCCCAGCTCGGCGGCGTCGAGGAATTCGTCGAAGCCGTAGCCGGCGTACGCGATGCGGCCGTTCATCATGCCGCCGCGCGTCGGGTACAGCGCGACGGTGCGATAGCCGGCCGCCTTCAGCGAGCGCACGAAGGAGCGGTGGACGTGCGGCGCCACGCTGAACGATGCGAACTCGCCTGCGGGCCCGAACGCGTCGTGGGGAACACCGGTCGCGAACGCGAACTCCGACAGCCAGGTGCTGCCGCCGAAGACATGCACCTGCAGCGGCCCGTGCGCGATCGTGCTGCTGGCGGCGGCGAAGGCATCCATGCCGCACAGCGATGCGGAGCAGCCGGCCAGGGTCGCCGGATTGAATTGGCTCTCCTGCAGGAAGACGACGATGTCGGCTGGCCTGGGATGAGGCTCGGCGGAGAGCAGCTTGAGACTCTCGCGCTGGAACGCCGTGGTGTCGGCGGTCTCCACGCCCCACCGGGGGTCGAGGGAAGCCGTCGCGAAGAAGCCGAGGGCCGGCCGTTCGTCCAGGCCTGCGCCGACGAACCAGGCGCCTGCGGCTTTCAGGTTCGACACCTCTTTTGCGACGAGGACGCCGCTGTAGGTGACGAGGAGCGCGGCCAGCGCCCCAGCGATGGCCGGAGCCGACCGGCCCGGTTGGTGGCCCGGAGGGTTCCAGCGCCAGGCCATGACGCAGCCCAAGATCGCCAGGGCCACGGCGGCTCCGGCGTACACCACCAGCGTCGGCTGGGTTCCCAGCACGCCGACGTTGTCTGCGAACTGCCGGAAGAAGAACCGAACGTCTTGCCACGTCAGCGGTGTGCCGGCGAACTGCTGCTTGAGGCGGATGGCCACCAGCAGCAACGCGGCCACCGTGCTCCCGGCCACGGYCGCGAAGCGTGGCCGCTGCGTGAGCAGGTAGACCACCAAGCAAGCCACCAGCAAGGCGTGCGAGCCGACTTCAGGATCAACCCAGCGACCGGCGAGCGGCGGCAGGGCCAGCACGACGGCATCGGCAAGCCGCCGCCGGCCGATGAAGGCCACCAGCGCGGAGGCGGCGGACAGCGCGAACGGCGTGGCCACGAAGCGCCAGGAATCGGGCGTGAGGAAGTAGCCGCCGCATGCCACGAGCAGCAGGGCGCTGACGGCCAGTTGCGTGTTGCGATGCATGGAAAGGAGTCGGTGCGGCAGATCGGGGGGAGGGCAGTTTCGCACGCGACGCGGGCCAGCGAAAAACCCCGAGCTTGAACAGCACGCGCCGACCTCCGTGGTCAGTGATTCGACGATCTTGTACGCCCCGCCGTTCGCCATCGCGCGTTCCCTTGGGAGCCCGGCGGTCGCTTCGTCAACTGCGCAGGCCAGCACCATTTCATGGTTCACTTCGCCTCGTAGTGGTCGTTCACGTAGGTCATGGGGATCCACCGGTAGCCTGTGCCATCGCGGTGCAGATGGCCGACGCCGGGGAACGAGATGTGGTCGGCCGCGACCCAGTACCGGCCCTTGACCGCGTCGGCGAACGCCTTCTTGCGCGTCGCTGCGGCGGCCTTGGGATCGACGTCGAAGACGATCGTCACGCCCGGGTCGGGCATCTGAACTTCCGCCACGTGAACCAGGTCGCCCCAGAACACCAGCTTCTCGCCCTTGCTCTCGAGCGCGTAGAACGTGTGGCCCGGTGTGTGGCCCGGAGCGGGGATGGAACGGATGCCGGCGAACAGCTCGGTCGCGCCGGAGAACGTCTTCACCTTGCCGGCATCGACATAGGGTTGCACCTTGGCCGAAGCCTCGTCGAAGTACTTCTTCGTCGCCTCCGGCGCCCGGGCGCGATTCTCGGGATTCAGCCAGTACGCGACCTCCTTCTGCTCGATGTGGACCGTGGCGTTGGGAAACACGATGCGCTTGCCATCCATCAAGCCACCGGTGTGGTCGGTGTGGATATGCGTGATCAGGATGTCGGTGATCTGCTCCGGGGTGACGCCCACCGCCTTGAGACTGGCCTCGAGCTTGTTCAACGTCGGGCCGTACAGCTCGCCGGTGCCGGCGTCCATCAGGATCAGGCGGTCGCCGGCCCGGATCATGTAGGCGTTGACCGAGGCATCGACCTCGGTCGTCTGATACGTGTCCGCCAGGCGCGACGCCACCTGGCCGGGCTGGGCGTTGGTCAGCAGCTTCAGCGCCGGGATCGGCAGCGTGCCGTCGGAGAGCGCCGCGATCTCGAAGCCGCCGAGCTTGAAGTGGTAGTAGCCGGCTTGAAAACGGCTCACCTTGGCCGCAGGCGCCTCGGCCGCGAATGAGACCGGGGCGACCAAGCTGGTGGCGATAGAGGCGGCCAGGAAGGCCGCAGGGAATGTGCGTTTCATCGTGAGGTTCCTGCTAAGCGGTGAAAGGCACTATAGTTATCTCCATATGGTTGATAAAGATTGAGATAGCGATTTCACAATCAACTATATGGAAACAATGATCGACAACCTGGTCGAACTGTCGATCTTCGACAAGGTCGCCAGTGCTGGCAGTCTCACGGGGGCCGCGAACGAGCTGGGCCTGTCTCTGGCAGTGGTCAGCAAGCGCTTGGCCGCCCTCGAGGCGCGCATGGGCGTTCGCCTGCTCAACCGGACCACGCGGCGGCAATCAATGACGCAGGAAGGCGAACGCYTCCACCTGCATTGCGTGCGCATCCTTGCGGAGGTGCAGCAGGCCGAGGCGGTGATGCAGCACAGCCGCACCGACATCAACGGACACCTGCGGGTGACGGCACCGCGCATGCTGGGCACGCGCTATCTCGCAGCGCTGGCGGCGCAGTTCCAGGCCATGCATCCGGCGTTGAGGATCGAGCTCGTCTTGAGCGACGACGTCGTGGATCTCGTGGAGCAAGGCATTGACCTGGCGCTGCGCTTCGGGGTGCTCGATGACTCGACGATGACGGCACGCCATATCGCCGACAGCGAGCTCGTCCTGTGCGCCGCGCCGGACTACCTGCGGCGCTTCGGTTCTCCCGACACGCCTGCTGCGCTCTCAGCGCACAACTGCATCCTCTACGGCACGCGAAGCACGCGGCACTGGCTCTTCCAGCACGAAGGCAAACCGGTCTCGGCCGAGGTGAACGCGACCTTCCTGTGCAATGACGGCAACGCGGCCAAAGCGCTCGCGCTCGCCGGCGGCGGGATTTTTCTCAAGTCAATATGGGATGTGGGCTCGGAGCTGAAGGATGGAACGCTGGTGCGCGTGCTGGGGCGATATAGCATCCCCAGCGCGCCGCTCCATGTCGTGTACCCGCATGCATTGCATTTGGCCCCGCGAGTACGCCACTTTGCCGACTACGCTCTCAAGAGCCTTCGCGGCGAATGGGAGCTGCTTGCCGACAAGGCCGCCGCGGGGGATCGCTCTCCGAATGAGGTTTGATCCTGAATACGGCCCCTCCCAGCACGCTCCACACCTCATGCAAAACCGTCTCCTTGTGACCAGCCTGCTGCTCGCGCTGAGCGCGTCGGCCCACGCCGCCGAACTTCTCGTCGAGCCTGTCCAGGCGGGCCCCGCCGACCCGAGCCTGCAAAGCTACAACCTGCAGGAGCAGCGCGAGCTGCGCGTGTTCGCACGCTCGGCTGCCGGGTTCAAGCGTTCGCAGATCTTCTGGCAGCGCCGCGTCAACGGCGAGTGGTCGGACCCGCAGGTGCTGCCTTTCAGCGACCCGCGCTGGCGAGACTCCGACCCGCACCTGAGCGGCGATGGCAAGACGCTGACCTTCGTCTCCGACCGCCCCCTCGAGGGCGAGAAGGCGCTGGGACAGCTGGACATCCATGAGTCCCGCTGGACGGACGGCCAATGGAGTGCACCGCAGCGCTTGGCCGAGGCCGTGCAGGGCCCCGGCTTCGAGCTCGGGCCGGAGCGCTATGGCGAGCGCCTCTACTTCGGCTCCGACCGCCCCGGCGGGCCGGGCCGGCTGGCTGTCTACCAGAGCGAGCGTCTGGCCGATGGCACGCACAGCGTGCCGGTCGCGCTTCAGGCACCGATCAATGTGGGACTGTCCAACAGCGACTTCACGCTGTCACCGGATGGCCGCTACGCTCTGTGGTGGAGCGACCGCAGCGAGACCCAGGCCAGGCAGGACGGCGACCTGTTCCTGGCGGAGCGGGTCGGTGCCGGGTTCGGCCCGGCGATACGCCTGCCAGCACCGGTCAACAGCCCGAGCTTCGAGTTCACGCCCTCGGTCAGCAGCGATGGTCAGTGGCTGATATTCGCCTCCACCCGCCCGGGCCGGCATGCTGCGGGTCTGTCGCAGCTCTACCGCGTCAGCTGGCCGGCGCTGCTGGCCGAGCTGGGCTCGCGGGCCGAGACCCAAAGCCAGGCCCAGCTGGAGCAGCGCATCGGCGACCTGTGGCGCACCTTCAACAGCAAGGCCGGCGGCGCGCCCGACGCCGAGCTGCTGCGCCCGCTGCTGCATCCGCAAACGCGGATCTGGGGCCAGCGCCTGCGCGATGCCAGCCTCGACGTGCGCAGCTGGTCAGGCACCGAGTTCCTGGCCACGTTGAAAGAGCCGGCGCCCAAGGCGGTGTTCGAATGCGAGGTCCATCGCGAGCTGCGCCGCCATGGTGCCCATGCCCAGGTCTACAGCGTGGTCGAGACCCGTTACGACAGCGCCGAAGGGCCTGCCGCTTTCACCGGCGTCAACAGCAGCCAGTGGCAGCTGGGCTCGCAGGGCTGGCAGCTGCTGTCCCTGCACTACGCGACGGAGCTGCCGGGGCAGGCGCCCGCATCGCGCACGCGGCGCAGCGGCGACTGCCTGGGCTGAGCTCAGCCCAGGCGGGCTATCCAGGCACTCGATCTGGCCGAGAGTTCCCAAAGCAGATCTGCCCCATTCAGCCGCGAGGATGGCGGAGCGACTACCAGCTGCCATCGGTCCACCTCCTCAGATCTGAGGATGGCGATCTCTCCAGCTTCTGTCATCGTGTCCAGACACGCCCGGAATGAACCGGCGACAAGGAGGATGCCATGACCCACGATACCACCGTCGCCGCGCTCGAAGCGGCTGGTCTCCACGCCGAACGCGGTGCGCTCTTGAAGCGCGAATACGAGCGTCAAGGGGCGACGTACAAGGACAGCCCGGCCGGCTGGCACGCGCTGAATGACATCGAGACCTTGATCGGCCTCGGCGGCACCTACCAGTGGTACGAAGACGGTGTGCTGCGCCAGATGACCTTGACCTTCGATCTCGGCAAGGAAGGCATCCAGGGCACCTATGCGCTGGTGAGCAACGACAGCAAGGAGTCCGGCACCTTCAACAGCACGCCCAACAACCCCGCCATCGGATGGGCCTACATCCTTCTCCAGCCGACGGGCGGTGCGCCGCGGCCATTGATTTTCTCCGGGATGCTGACCGACGCAGATTGGAAGGTCCTCGTGGCCTTGCTCAACGAGGTGGGCCAGAGCGGACCGATCGAGCCGCCGTTCCCGATCGTTCGGGCCTAGTTGCCGCAGGGGCTTCGCACTGCCGCACGGCGTTTCGCACCGGCCGCCCTCGTGAGGGACATGACGGGCCGAGCATGGCGGACACCACAACACCGCTGGCCAGCCTGAAGGAGATCCCCGTGAGCGTAGGCGTCATGTCGCCGATGTCCCACTTCGGACCCATGGGTCACTACGGCTCGATGGGCCACATGGGATCCCCGGGCGCCACGCATGCCGGTGGCTGCCACCCGGTCGACGAGTCGGCCGACGTGCAATTGAGCACCGAGCTGCCGAGCGAGGATCCCTCGGTCGAAGGCGCCTGCGGTGCCGAAGGCCAGGACGGCGAGATGGACCCGAACGCCACCACGATGAACCCGCAGCTGCTGGAGATGCTGGCGTACATGATGATGCAGTTCATGGCGGCCTTCCAGCAGAGTCCCTCGTCGGACGGAGGCGGTGGAGGAGGGGGTGGCGGCGGCGTCTCGGGCCTGGGTGGCGGCGGTGGCGGAGGGTGGGGCGGCGGCGAGGCCGTGGCAGCCGCACCGGTGGAAGGCACGAACCCCGGCGCGCAGGCGATGCCGCAGCCCGAGCAAGGCCCCGTCGCGGTGACCGAGGCGCCGGCGGCCCAGCCGGCCACCAGCGGCGGCGATGCCGGTTCGCTGAGCGGCGCGGCCCAGACCCAGCCGCTGCAGCCGGGCGAGAGCCTGCAGGTCGCGCAGCAGTGGAAGGACAACCTGAAGAAGGACTTCGGCCTCAACGACGCCCAGGCCGCTGGCATCGTCGGCAACCTGTGGCACGAGAGCGGCGGCATGAATTCCGGCATCACGCAGGGCGGCGGCATCGGCGGGCCGAACGGCAACATGGCCGACGACAACGGCAACGGCTATGGCATCGCCCAGTGGGGCGGGGTGCGCAAGCAGGGCCTGATCGATTTCGCCAAGGCCAACAAGCTCGACCCGTCGAGCCAGGCCGCCAACTACGGCTACCTGAAGCAGGAGCTGCAGGGCGAGTACAAGGGCGCGATCGACGCGGTGAAGGGCACGAACGACGTGGCCGGCGCCACCGCGGCCTTCTGCAACAGTTTCGAGAAGCCGAGCGATCCGCAGATGGCGTCGCGGGTGGAGTACGCGATGAAGCTGGGCTGAGCGAGCATCAGTCCTCGAGGTGCGGCTGTCGCCGGACAACGCCCTGCACGACCGCACCATCGTCCCCAGCCGCGGTTGCGCCACGGTGCCGTCCATTGGTTCGCCCACCTCGCCCGTCGCGTCCTGCAGGTGATCGGCCCACAGCCAGCGGCCGACGTAGTCGCCGCTGCAGAAGGCGTTCAGCTGGCGCAGTGGCGACCCGACCGTGAGCAGCTGGATGTCGGGCAGCGGGTTCCCGGGCGCCGAGATCCATGGCTTCGACGGGCCGTCGGGCAGGTTCCCCTCCGGGTCGGTGCGCAAGAAGCGCAGCAGGTCCGCGGTGATGACGGTCCCCTGGGGCCGAGCAAGACGAGCGAAGCCACGCCGCGGTCGTACGCGATCGTCATCAGCGCCCCGAAGAGGCACATCGCGAGCCATGCCTGGCGCCTTTCGCCATGGCACGCAAGGTCACCGCCTCGGTGCCACAGGCTTGCGCGGGGCGGTGGATGTCCGACAGCAGCGACCGCCGCAGGGATTTCCACAGCCCGCGGTCGATCGACGAGGGCGACGCAGAGGCCCGGCCGGTGGCGGCCGGCCGCGGCTCCAATGGCGCCACGGGCAGTCGCTTGGGTACAGGGCCAGACGATGACCCTAGGCCGCGTACTGCAGGCCCGTCTCCCAGGCCGGCTCCATCGCCTGCAGAAGTGATGCGGGCACGCGCGCATCTTGCCGCGCATCCTGCAGCGTCTGCCGCATGGCCTGCGCGATGCGCTCGAGCACCTGGGCGGGTTGGCTGACGCCGCAGACGCGCCGCCCGAAATCGTGCAGCTCTTCGACGGTGGGATAGGCCTTGCTGCCGTGCTTGCCGGCGAAGAGCTTGAGCGCGAGTGTTCTGTCTTCCAGCTCGGGGCCACCTGCGTACCGCGTGTAGCGGTAGATGGACGTCGTCACCACGTCGAACAGCGGAGCCAGCCACGCCTGGGTCTCGCTGCGGTAGAGCACGCCGAAGTTCTTCAGGTGGGCGTCGCCGTTGCGCACCATGACGCACAAGGCCACCTGCTCGAAGAAGCGATGCAGGTTGTCGCTGTGCAATTGCATCTGGCGAAGCAGCTCGGCCACGCGCTGGTAGCTGCCCTGGTACTTGCGGTCGGACAACACGTCGCGCACGCGCAGCCCTGCGAGCGCGGCGATGTCCTCGAAGCCGAGGCGCTCGATGCGGCCGTCGTCGTGCGCGACGATGTCGAATCGATCGAGTATCAGCATCTGCCCATCGTCGGAGAGCGAGAACTCGGGCACCTGAATGCCAGCGCGCCGGGCCGTGGAGAGGCAGAGGAACTCGTTGGCCGCGAGACCCGGATACCCCGGACCGGCCGCCTTGACGATGAGCGAGGGCACCGGCACGGTGGGCCGCGCGGGCACCATGATCTTGGGCTGCATGCCTGCGATGCCGGCGCCGGTGCTCAGGTAGGCTGCCACGAGCTCGCCGAACACCTCGGGCGTGTACGGGGTGCTGAGCAGTTCTGCCTTGCTGATGACGCGAGGCGCGGCCACTGCGGGGGCGCCGGGCAGGTGGTAGCCCAGGCGGCCGATGCCGTTGCGGCCGGCCAGCGCCAGCAGGTGCATGGGCGTCATCGGCTGCTTGGGAAACAGCTCGCGGATGCGCATGAACAGGTCGCCCTCGGGCAGGTTCTGGTCCATGGGTGCGAACAGGTCGCTGTCTTGCCAGGTCAGTTTCCGCTTCGGCGGCATGAGCAGGGCCACCGACGCTTGCTCCGGGTCGGGCGCGAGATAGCGGAACTCATAGGCGGATGCCTTGAGCAGTTGCCCCGCATGGGGCGCGCCGCCGATGTCGACTTCGAGTGCGCGGATCTTTTCAGGGAGCATCGTCGTCGTCCTGGAAGCGGCGTGAGACTTCATCCGCGGTGGGCAGCCCCACCCGCTCCAGCCGCAGTGCGAGGCCCAGCGCACCCAGCACGGCCATCAAGGACGACACGGTGGTGTCTTCGCCGGCCTCAAGCCGGTAGATGACTTCGCGGACTTTTCCTGCCTTCTCGGCCAGCGCGGATTTGCTCAGGCCGAGTGTTTTCCGGTGCTCGCCCAGTGCGCGGCCCAACTCATCCGGAAGGCGAATTCTGTCAGTCATGACTTGCAATTATAGGGAGAAGTAGCAATATTGTAAGTTATGACTTTCAGTATTCCTCGGCCCTATGGATTCGATGCGTCGGTCACGACGTGGGCGGACCGCCTGTGGCCGGTGGCGGGCTGACGATGATCGCGTGGGCTCTGTCGCAGGCGCGCACGGAGAGCAGGAGCAGCTCGTCGCCACCCCGCTCAGCGACGAACGCGATAGCGGATGTGCGTGGCATCCGGTGTGTCGATCACCCGAACGATCTCCAGCTCGATCCGCGAAGGCAACAGCTCGAACAACCGACGGCCGCCACCGAACAGCACTGGGATCTGATGGATCTGCAGCTCGTCCAGCACACCGGCCTCGAGTGCCCGTTGTGCTGTGTACGCGCCGAGCATCAGCACGTTCAGGTTGCCGGCGGCGGCCTTCGCCTGAGCCATCGCGCTCTCGATTCCGTCGCGCACATACCTCACCAACGGATAGTTCGCGACAGATGGGCCGGGCGGCCGGTGGCTGGGCACGAAGRTCGGGACACCGTGGTTGTCACCGCCCCAGTGATCGATTTGCTCCACGGTACGCCGACCCGCCACTATCGAACCCGGCGTGTTCCACTCGTCCCACAATTCTCCGACGGCCCCAGACGGCCGGGAGAAGTCCCCGTACCACTCGTGCAGCCGGTCGAAGGCATCGCCTCCAGGATTGCCGACCTCGTCGTTCGGACCGGCGATATATCCGTCGAGCGACATTGACATGAACAGTACCGATGCAGACATCTGAGTCTCCTGTGCTCTCGAAAGAATGGTGCTGTATCTGTGCGACGAAGGAGG
>NZ_JBFUFQ010000216.1:0-9724 GCF_056403355.1 Rhizobacter sp. P2_H3
AGCCGCGCCGGCGTCGCCTCGAGCACCCGCGGGTGCACGTACGACTTGCGGCATACCGCCACCGTGTTGCCCAGCCGCTGCGCCACGTCGGCCAGCACGTCGTTCAGCTCGCGGCGCGTGAAGCCTTCGTCCTCTCGCTTCTCTTCGGTCCGCTCGCCGGGCAGTTCGCCCAGCAGCGCCAGCGCATGCACGCTCGCATGCCAGGTGCGGAAGTTCTTCGCGGTGAATTCGGCCCCGCTCGCCTCGCGCAGGTAGTCGTTGACGTCGTCGCTGCCGATGCCGTGCAACTCGCCATCGTCGCCCTCGTACTGGAACAAGGCCTGTCCCGGCATCGCCTGGCAGCGCCGCACCACGCGCGCGACCCGCGGGTCTTCGAGCGCCACGCGGTGCTGCACGCCGCTCTTGCCGCGGAACTGCAGCGTGATCTCGCGCCCGTTCACGCGCGCATGCCGGTTGCGCAGCGTCGTCAGGCCGAACGAGCCGTTGCTGCKGGCGTACTCGTCGTTGCCGATGCGCACGAGCGTCGTGTCGAGCAGGCGCACGACGGTCGCGAGCACGGTCTCGCGGCCCGGCCGCGCGCCGCCATCCTTCAGGTCGCGCTGCACCCGCGCCCGGATGCGCGGCAGCGCCTCGCCGAACTCCAGCATGCGGTCGAACTTGTCCTCGTCGCGCACCCGCCGCCACTCGGCGTGGTAGCGGTACTGCTTGCGGCCGCGCGCATCGCGCCCGGTGGCCTGCACATGGCCGAGCGGCGACGGGCAGATCCACACCTGCGTGTACGCGGGCGGGATCGCCAGCCGCCGGATCCGCTCCAGTTCGCTGCGCTCGCGCAACGGCCGCCCGTCCGGGCCGATGTAACTGAAGCCGGTGCCGCGGCGCGCCCGGCGGATGCCGGGCACCGCATCACTGACGTACTGGAGGCGCTGGCTGGCGGGCACAGTCCCTCTGCAAATTCGACCGGGTGAAGTTTTCTGACGCCGGTAAGAACATCGGCAGGATTTACGTTCCGCTCTTCGCGCGTTCGCGGTCGCGCAGCATCTTGATCTGGTCATGGTTGCGCTGCACACCGAGCTGCATGCGCGCCACCACCGACTTCACCGGCTCCGGCAGGTCGTCGTCGCGCAGCGCCGCGCGGTAGCGGGCCAGCGCCGCGTCCTCGCCGCGCTCGCACTCGTCGAGCATCGCCTGGTCGGTGTAGCCCACCAGCGAGCCGCGCACTGCGACCCAGCCGCGGTGCAGCGAGCCGGCGGTCGTGCCGTCGTCTTCCGGTTCGCCCCCGTACTGCGCGACCAGCGGCGCCAGTTCCTCGGCGGCGCGGCGGCATTCGTTGGCGCGTTGCGTGAACAGCGTGCGCAGCTCTTCCGACTGCACGTGCTTCGCGCAGGCGAGGAAGCCGAATTCGCCGTCCTTCGAGGTCTCGATCAGGTCGTTCAGGGTGTCGACGATGTCATCGTGGCTCATGGTCAATTCCTTTCAGTTGGAGGCCGTGAGGCCCGTACCCTCCTCCGGCACTTGGCGTGCCCGCGGCCCTCGGTGGCACATGTGTTGCAGAGCGATGACTGAGATGTTTTCCCTGCGAGGCATCGTCCTACGACGAGCTTCCGCCGGGGATCACCAGGGATCATGAAAACCAATCTCAAGGAGACCGCGGAATGAATGCACCGACCCTTCGAACCGAGGCGCGGCAAGTCCAGGGACTGACGCCGCGCCTGCAGCGTGCGGTGCGCCTGCTGCAGCTGTCGTCGCAGGACTTCGTCCAGGAAATCCGCGACAGCATGGTGACCAACCCGTTCCTCGAACTCGAGGAGGCCGGCCCCGACGTCGTCGCACCCGCCACCTTCGACCCGGCGCTGTCCGAGGCCGTGCCGATCGCCGAGGCGGACACGCTCGCACCGGCCAATGACGCGACGATGGACACCGCGATGGAGGCCCCGCCGTCGGCCGAGACCGACATGGCGTTCGAGCGCGACAGCTGGCAGGCCGGGCCGGGCAGCACCGGCGGCGGCTCGGGCGACAGCGACATCAGCGCGATGGAGCTGGTGGCCGCCGACATCGACCTGCGCCAGTACCTGCGCTCGCAGATCGCCATGCTGCCGCTGGACGAGCGCGACCATGCGCTCGCCTGCACGGTCATCGAGTCGCTCGACGACGACGGCTACCTGCGCACCGGCCTCGATGAACTGGCGACGCTGGCCGCGCTGTCGCCGGCGGTCGAGTCCTGCGAGATGAACACCGCGCTGAAGCTGGTGCAGTCGCTGGAGCCGGCCGGCGTGGCCGCGCGCAGCGTGGCCGAATGCCTGCTGCTGCAGATGCCGCAGATCGAGGACGCCGACGAGCGTGCGCTCGCCGGGCGCATCGTCGCGCAGCACCTGGCGCAACTCGCGCAGCGCGACATCGCCGGCATCGCGAAGGCGCTGGGCGAGCCCCCCACGCGCGTGCACGCCGCCTGCGAGCGCATCCGCCACCTCGACCCGCGCCCGGGCTGGCGCCATGGCGCCGAGAACCTGAACTACGTGACGCCGGACGTGATCGTCAAGAAGGTGCGCGGCACCTGGGCCGCCGCGCTGAACCACGCGGTGATCCCGCGCGTGAAGCTGAACCAGATGTACGCGAACCTGTTCCAGCAGCACCGCGGCGGCGGCCACGGCGAGATGGCGGCCCACCTGCAGGACGCCCGCTGGACGGTGCGCAACGTGCAGCAGCGCTTCTCCACCATCCTGTCGGTGGCGCAGGCGATCCTGAAGCGCCAGCACCGCTTCCTCGACGTCGGTCCGCTCGCGATGAAGCCGCTCGGCCTGCGCGAGATCGCCGACGAGGTCGGCATCCACGAGTCCACCGTGTGCCGGGTGACGAACAACAAGTACATGGCGACGCCGGTCGGCGTGTTCGAGCTGAAGTACTTCTTCTCGCGCGGCATGCACACCGCGAGCGGCGGCAGCACCTCCCCGACCGCAGTGCGCGGCGTGATCCAGGGGATCATCGAGGCGGAGGACCCGAAGAAGCCGCTGTCGGACGCCCAGATCGCCAAGCTGCTGACGCGCCAGGGCCTGACGGTGGCGCGCCGCACGGTGACCAAGTACCGCCAGTTGCTGAAGGTCGAACCGGTCGAGCGGCGCAAGCGGGCAGCCTGAATCAAAAAGTCACAAACCGAGCGGGCACGACACTTGCCAGCAGAAGTCCAGCGGCCAGCCGACAACCGATGTCGGCGCCGTCCGACAGACCCCGGCCCGCAACCGAATGCGGGCGACCGAAAGCCCTTCATGCAGGACCGCGCCCTCACGCTCCACGCCCTCGGCTCCACGCTGTTCGACCGGTTGCCGCAAGCGGCGCTGCTCGTCGATGCCCAAGGGCATGTGCTGGACGCCAACCCGGCCGCCCTGGCGCTGGTGCGCGGCGGCGACCTGCCGTCCGACCTGATGCGCCTGGCGCCGTCGCTTGCGCTGGGCCGGGCGCTGACCGACGGCGAGGAATGGGCCGGCGAGGTCAGCATCGGCTCGGACGACGGCGTGCGCCCGTTCGATGCCCGGTTGCTGAAGGTGCCCTGCAACGACGGCGCCCGCTTCGTCTGCCTGCTGCAGCCGGCACCGCAGTCCGCACGCGACGGCGGGCGCGATTTCCGCCATGTCGCCGATGCGGCACCGGTGATGATCTGGCTGGCCGGCCCGGACCGCTGGTGCGAGTGGGTCAACAAGCCGTGGCTGCAGTTCACCGGCACGACGCTCGACGAGGAACGCGGCAACGGCTGGACGCAGGTGGTGCACCCGGAAGATCTCGAACGCTGCATGGGCATCTACTCCACCAGCTTCCATGCGCGCCAGCCCTTCGTGATGGACTACCGGCTGCGCCGCCACGACGGCGTCTACCGCTGGGTGCTGGACAACGGCGTGCCGCACACCAGCAGCGACGGCCGCTTCCTCGGCTACGTCGGCAGCTGCGTCGACATCCACGAGCGCCGGGAGCTCGAGGAACGCCTGGCCGAGCGCACGCAGGCGATGCGGCTGTCCGACCGGCGCCAGGGCGAATTCCTCGCGCTGCTGTCGCACGAATTGCGCAACCCGCTGGCGCCGATCGCCAACGCGGCCAGCGTGCTGCGTACGATGGAAAGCGACAACCCGACGATCGGGCGGCTGCGCGAGATCGTCGAGCGCCAGGTGGCGCGACTGCGCCGGCTGATCGACGACCTGGTCGACGTGACGCGCGTCGCGCAGGGCCAGATCACGCTGATCAAGGAACCGGTGGCGGTGGATGCGGTGGTGCGCACCGCGCTCGACGGCCTGCGCACGAAGCTCAGTGCCGCCGGCCACACACTGAAGACCGAGTTCCCGAAGGAGCCGGCGTGGGTCGACGGCGACGCGCTGCGGCTCGCGCAGGCCGTTTCGGCGATCGTCTACAACGCATCGATCTTCTCGCGCGATCCGGGCGAGATCGCGGTGTCGGTGCAGGCCCGTGGCGGGCAGGTGCTGGTGCGCGTGAAGGACCGCGGGCAAGGCATCGCCGCCGACTTCCTGCCGCATGTGTTCGAGCTGTTCGCGCGCCACGATGCCGGCACCGCGGCACGCCGGCCGGGGCTGGGCGTCGGCCTCACGCTGGCACGGCGCATCGCGATGCTGCATGGCGGCGACATCGCGGCTTCCAGCGCCGGCCCGGGGCTCGGTGCGGAGTTCGTGATCAGCCTGCCGCAGGTGGCTGCGCCGACCGCCACGGCGGGCGCGCGCCACAAGCCGCTGGTGCTGGTGCCGGAAGAGACCTACCGCGTGCTGGTGATCGACCCCGATCCGGAGACGCGCGACGTGCTGCGCCTGCAGATGGAGCTGTGGGGCCACGAGGTGCAGACRGCGCCGACCCCCGAGGCCGGGCTGCGGCTCGCGCGCAGCCAGCGGCCGCAGATCGTGCTGTGCGACATCACCCAGCCCGATTTCGACGCCGCCGGGCTGCTGGAGCCGCTGCGCAGCAGCCTGGTCGGCATGCCGGTGTTCTTTGCGGCACTGAATGCACGCGGCCGCCACGACGATGACGAGGCGCGTGCGCTGGAGGCGGGGTTCGACGCCTACCTGATGAAGCCGCTGCGGCCCGAGAACCTGGGTCGCCTGATCCACGCCTTCGCGACCCGGACCGCGTAGGTCATGACGGCGCCCAGCTCCGGTCTTCGAGGTCGGCGGGACGCGTGTCCCCGTCGCCCGCCGCCTGGTATTCCTTCAGCCGGTTGTAGAGCGTCTTCAGGCTGATGCCCAGCGTCGCGGCCGTCTTCTCCTTGTGGCGGCCGAGGTACTCCAGCGTCGCGAGCGTCACCTGCCGCTCGATCTCGGCCAGCGGCGTGCCGACCCACACGGTGATCGCCGGCGCCCCGCCCTCGACCGCGACCGGCGAGGTCGGGATCGACGCGCCCGACACCTCGCCGTCCGGCGATTGCGGCAGGCACTCATCGTCGATCATGCTGTCGAGCGCCATCACGTACGAGCGGTACACCACGTTGCGCAGTTCGCGCACGTTGCCCGGCCAGTCATAGCGCGACAGGCGCTGCAGCGCGAGCGCGGAGAAGCGCTTCGGCGTGCCCTCGCGCTCCGAGATCTGCTGCACGAAATGATCGGCCAGCAAGGGCACGTCGTCGACCCGCTGGCGCAGCGCCGGCAGGTGGATCGGGAACACGTTCAAGCGGTACAGCAGGTCCTCGCGCAGCTTGCCGCTGGCCACCGCCTGCAGCGGGCTGCGGTTGGTGGCGGCGATCATCCGCACGTCGGTCTCCAGCGTCTGCGTCGAGCCGACGCGCATGAAGGTGCCGGTCTCCAGCACGCGCAGCAGCTTGACCTGCAGGTCCAGCGGCATCTCGGTGATCTCGTCGAGGAACAGCGTGCCGCCGCTCGCCCGCTCGAAGAAGCCCTGGTGCTGCCGGTCGGCGCCGGTGAAGCTGCCCTTCTCGTGGCCGAAGATCTCGCTCTCGATCAGGTGCGGCGAGATCGCGCCGCAGTTGACAGCCAGGAACGGCTTGCCGCGCCGGCGGCTCAGGTCGTGCACCGTCCGCGCGACCACCTCCTTGCCGGTGCCGCTCTCACCGGTGATGAACACCGTGACGGCCGTGCCGGCGACGCGCTGCACCTGCTCGTAGACGCGGCGCATCGGCGCCGAGCGGCCCCACAGCGCGCCGAAATGGCCTTCGCTCTCCAGCGTGGCGAGCAGGTCCGACGACTCCGCCTTCAGCAGCGACGGCTTGGTCACGCGCGACAGCACGCCCTTCAGCTGCTTCAGGCTCATCGGCTTGACGAGGTAGTCGGCCGCGCCCAGGCGCAACGCCTGGATCGAGGTGTCCAGGCTCGCCTGGCCGGTCATCAGGACCACGTCGGTGTTGCTCATGCCCTTGGCCTCGTTCAACAGCTCCATGCCGTTGCCGTCGGGCAGCATCAGGTCGAGCAGCACGATGTCGGGTTCCTGCAAAGCCAGCTGCCGGCGCGCATCGCGCAGCGATCCCGCGGTGGCCACCGTGAAGCCCTCGCTCGCGATCAGCATCGCCATCGTCTCGGCCGAATCCGGCTCGTCATCCACCACCAAGGCGTGCGGCATCACAGAACTCCTCTTGCAGGCCGGTTGGCCCGCAGCAAGCGGCCCGGACACGCCGGGACCACGCGGAACCGTCGGGCACAGCGATTGCCATGACAGTTCATCCAGCACTCCACCGCCGACCATGCATCGGTCACCATCCAAAGCTTCCTCTCCTGCAAGCCACCGCAGCAACTACCGCAGCGCCGGGTCGGTGGACGACCTGACGCAAGCCAATGTGCAGGCCATCCAGCGCCTCGAACACGAGGCGAGCCGCGTGCGCGGCCCGATGGACCGCTTTGCCGACCACGTCAGCTCGTTCTGCGGCAGCGCCGCGTTCTTCTGGGTCCACGTGGTGTGGTTCGCCGGCTGGATCGCGTTCAACCTGCAACCCGGCCCGAGGGCGTTCGACCCGTATCCGTTCACCTTCCTGACGCTGGTGGTGTCGCTGGAAGCGATCTTCCTGTCGACCTTCATCCTCATTAGCCAGAACCATGCCGCCCGCATCAGCGAACGGCGCAACCAGCTCGACCTGCAGATCAACCTGCTGACGGAGCAGGAGAACACGAAAATGTTGCAGTTGCTTGAACGCATCGGGCATGCGGTCGGCGTGGTCGACGACAAGGACCCGAGCCTGCAGGTGCTCGAGCAGGCGATGCGGCCCGACAAGCTCGCCGAGCAGATCGACAAGGCGGCGTCGGATGGCGCGTGACTGTCGCCGCTTGCTGCCGTCACCGTGGTTGACGTCGTTACTGCTGATCACCGGATCGTTCCCTCATCGGCCCGAGCCAGCGGCCAAAGTGCGCGACGATAGCCTGCGCCGCAGGGCCCTCTCGCGTGCAGTGGTAACGAGGCGTCAGTGCGGGTGCCGTCGACGCTGCGGCACGGCTTGCGAGTTGTCACACACCGGGGCCTGCGCAGGCCGCCCGTGTGTGCCGGCCCCAACGCCGGCAACGGCACCTTCACTCCGGGGATGGACAAGGTGTCGTGCCGCATCGGGATGACTTCCCGTTCCGCGTTCAACCGAGCGCGAAGCAACGAAGGTGCAGATCGGCACGGGCACCGTTGCCCGCCATTTGCCTGGCGCAGGCGCGCAGGGCCTGCGACACCGCCGCCACGAGCTTCGAGGGCGGGCGCACCGCACGGCCCTCGCGCAGCAGGCTGTCGACCAGGAAACCGTCTTCATCGATCATCTCGGCGAGCAGGCGCTCCTCGTCGTCGAACAGCACGGCGCGTGGCGACTCCTTCGAGCCGAAGAGCAGCAGGTAGCGAGCGCAATTGTTGGTTTTCATGACGGCTTTTTCTGGCGATGCAACATCTGGATGCCGGATGCTCGCGCAGGCCCGGTTCGCGAGCCAGTCCACAGTGCCGGATTCCAACGTCGGAAAACGCCTACGCGGTCCTACAAGGCAGCCGGCGCCCCTCCTGTCCTCCTACAGGGGTTCGCGACGCTGGCTGGTGTACCGGTGCCCCAACCCGGCCTATCGTCGCGCCATCCTTATCGGGAGTCCCCAGATGCGAGCCCATGCCGCCCCCACCGCCACCCGTTCCCGCGAGGCGGGCCTGCCGATGCCGCACGACGTCCACCCGTGGAATGCGCCAGGGCAGGACACCGGGCTGGTGCTCGACCGCGACCGGCAGTTCGTGCAGATGCTGCGCCACTACCGCGAGAGCGGCGGCCTGGCGCGCGGCGACGAGGTGGTGGAGCGGCTCGCGCAATGCGGCAACCGGGGCGTGCCGGCGCTGGCGCGGCAGATCGTCGAGCGCAGCGTGATGAGCTTCGAATGGCGCAACGAGCTGTGGCTGCCGATGTTCCAGTTCGATCTCGCCGACATGGCGCTGAAGGCCGGCCCGTTGCAGGTGGCTGCCGAGCTGGCCCCGGCGTTCGATGCGTGGCACACCGCGTTCTGGTTCGTGCAGCCGAACCCGTGGCTGAAGGGGCGGATGCCGGTGGACGTGATCAACACCGAGCTGGCCGAGGTGCTGCAGGCCGCGCGGACCGACCGGTTCGTCGCTGCAGGTTGATGACAACCCCTCGCTCGATGGGTGCATCGAACGATCCCCCGAGGGGGATGCGGGCCGGCAAGGTCCACGAGTGGGCCTCTTCGTGGCCCTTGGCGGCCCGGCGCTCGGCCCGCTGCGTCAGGGCGTGACGCTGCCGGCCGGCATCACCGGCGCGGGTGCGTCGGCGGCTGAGGCGCCGCGCGACACCGGAACACCCGCCGCGCCGCCGATGCGCGCCACGCAGCGGTTGCGGCCGCCCCGCTTGGCTTCGTAGAGCGCTTCGTCGGCGCGCCGCAGCACGCTGCTGACGGTGTCGCCGCTCTCGGCGAGCGTGACGCCGATGCTGATCGTGATGTTGCGGTCGGGCAGCCAGCGCGACACGTCCAGCCCGGCCACCTTCATGCGCAGCCGCTCGGCCGCGGCGATCGCGGTGTCGATGTCGACCTCGGGCAGCACGACGATGAACTCCTCGCCGCCCAGCCGGCCCAGCTCGACCGGCTCGCGCCCGCCATCGCGCAGCACGCTGGCGATCGCGCGCAGGATGTCGTCGCCGACCAGGTGGCCGTGCTCGTCGTTGATCATCTTGAAGAAGTCGAGGTCGACGATCAGCAGCGCGCAGGCCCGGCCGTCCGCCAGCATCGCCTGCAGCGTGCCCAGCACGTGGCGGCGGTTCGGCAGGTGCGTCAGCTCGTCGGTCATCGCGAGGTCCTGCATGCGGTGGCTGGTGCGGCGATGGCGCCAGACCAGCACGCCCATCACCGCCACCAGCAGCGCGGCCAGCGCGATCACCACCGCGCGCAGCGCACTGGCGCGGCGCTCCTGGTCGAGCGCACGCTCGGTGGCCGCCTTCTCGCGCATCAGCAGCTGGTTCTCCTTGTCCTTGGCGGCGCTGTCGAACTCGACCTTCAGCGTCGCGAAACGCTGGTCGAGCTGGCGGTGCAGCAGCTCGTCGGAGACGGCCTTGTACTTCTGCTGCTGCTCGAAGGCACCGCGCCAGTCGCCCTGGTCGGACAGCGTCGTCGCCAGCTCGCCGTAGGTGGTGGCCAGCTCGGCGCGCGAATCGGCGGTGGCGAACACCTTCTGCGCCTCGCCCAGCGCCGCCGCCGCATCGCCGGGGCGGCGCAGCAGGCGCATCGCGATGCCGCGCTGCAGCAGCACCTGCGCGCGCAGGCGCTCGTCGGGCGTGCGG
>NZ_JBFUFQ010000217.1:0-9660 GCF_056403355.1 Rhizobacter sp. P2_H3
AGCCGGCTTCGGCGGCGTGCTGAACGCCTTCGAGCTGATGAAGTCGATGATCGAGGCGGGCGCCGCCGGCGTGCACTTCGAGGACCAGCTCGCGTCCGTCAAGAAGTGCGGCCACATGGGCGGCAAGGTGCTGGTGCCGACGCGCGAAGCGGTGGCCAAGCTGGTGGCGGCGCGCCTCGCGGCCGACGTGATGGGCACGCCCACCGTGCTGCTGGCGCGCACCGATGCCGAGGCGGCCGACCTGGTGACGAGCGACGTCGACGACAACGACAAGCCGTTCACCACCGGCGAGCGCACCATCGAGGGCTTCTACCGCACCCGAAACGGGCTGGAGCAATCCATCAGCCGCGGCCTGGCCTATGCCGAGTACGCCGACATGATCTGGTGCGAGACCGGCAAGCCGGACCTGGCGTTCGCGAAGGCGTTCGCCGATGCGATCCACAGGAAGTTCCCGGGCAAGCTGTTGGCCTACAACTGCTCGCCGAGCTTCAACTGGAAGAAGAACCTGGACGACGCGACGATCGCGAAGTTCCAGCGCGAACTCGGCGCGATGGGCTACAAGTTCCAGTTCATCACGCTGGCCGGCTTCCACAGCCTGAACTACTCGATGTTCAACTTGGCCTACGGCTATGCGCGCAACAACATGAGCGCCTTCGTCGAGCTGCAGGAAGCCGAGTTCGCCGCGGCCGAGAAGGGCTTCACCGCGGTGAAGCACCAGCGCGAGGTCGGCACCGGGTATTTCGATGCGGTGACGACGACGATCGAGCGCGAGGCGTCGACGGCGGCCTTGAAGGGTTCCACGGAAGACGAGCAGTTCTTCGACACGAAGGAACACGCCTGAAGAAGCGGCCATGACAACGCTCATTTGAGCGATAATTTCCGCTCAAAGGATGGGTCATGGTCGAAAAAACGCGCACCGCTTCAACCCGCTCCCGGCCGGCGAGTCGACCGGCCGTGAAGGTCACGTCGGCTCGCGCCTCGTTTCCGGTGACCCCGCCCGCGCTCGTCACGACCGACTTTCTCGAGGCCTTCCAGGCCGATGCGATGGAGCGGGTGCGCATCGTCAAGCGCGGGGTGCCCGCCGGCGTGGTCGATGCCATCGCCAAGCGCATGGGGGTGCCGAAGGAAAAGCTGATCGGCACACTCGGCCTGGCCCGTGCCACCATCGACCGCAAGGCGCGCGACCGCAAACCGCTGTCGCCCGATGAGGGATCGAAGGTGCTGGGCATGGCCCGCCTGGTGGGGCAGGTGCAGGCGATGGTCGATGAGTCGGGTGATGCGGCGGGCTTCGACGCGGCAGCCTGGGTGGCGGGCTGGCTGGACCGGCCACTGTCGGCGCTGGGAGGGCAACGCCCTGCCGAGCTGATGGACACCGCCGAAGGCCAGTGGCTCGTCTCCCAGCTGGTCGCCCGGATGCAGAGCGGGGCCTATTCGTGACCCATGTGCTGTGGCGCATCGCCACGGACACCCGCGAGTACGAGGCGCACGACCTGAGCGGCAAAGGCGCCGAGCAGACCGGCGGCCGCTGGAACCGGCCTGGCCGGCCGCTCGTCTATGCGGCGTCGACCGCTTCACTCGCCTGCCTGGAAACGGTGGTGCACCTGAATGCCAGTGACCTTCCGCTGAACCGCTTCCTCGTGCGCATCGAGGTGCCGGCATCGGCGTGGGCGGCCCGTCACGCGTACTCGGCAGCGGAACTGCCGGTGGGCTGGAGTGCCATCCCGGAGGGCAAGGTGTCGCTCGACATCGGCGATGCCTGGCTGCGCACGGCGCCGTCGGCCTTGCTGGTCGTGCCGTCGGTGATCGTTCCGGAAGATTGCAACGTACTGATCAATCCCCTGCACCCCGATGCGGCGGGCCTCCGGGCGGCCAAGCTGCGGCCTTGGCTCTACGACCGGCGGCTGGCTTGAAGCGCGATACCTACATCGACGCCGCGAGCATCTCGCGGTAGTCGTCCCGCGTCGCGAGGCGCGGGTTCGTCTTGTGGCAGTGGTCGACCATCGCGCCGTCGATCACGCGCTCGAACAGGTCCTCGGTCACGCCGAGGGCCGCCAGCCCCGGGGCCAGGCCGAGCCGCGCGTTCATCTCGCGGATCGCCTCGGCCACCTCGGTGCCCTTCGAGTCGCACGGGCCGATGCCCATCGCATGCGCCATGCGCGCGAGCCGCCGCTCGCGCACGATCGATTCGGCGCCGGCATTGAAGCGCACCACCGCCGGCAGGAACATCGCGTTCAGCGTGCCGTGGTGCAGCTTCGGGTTCACGCCGCCCAGGCTGTGGCTCAGCGAATGCACGCAGCCCAATCCCTTCTGGAACGCCATCGCACCCTGCATGCTCGCGCTCATCATGTTCCAGCGCGCCTCGCGGTCCTGCCCGTTGCGCACGGCCCGCTCGATGTGCCCCCAGCCGCGCTCCAGCCCGTCGAGCGCGATGCCGTCGGCCGGCGGATTCACGGCCGGCGCCATGAAGGTCTCCAGGCAATGCGCGATCGCGTCCATGCCGGTCGCGGCCGTCAACAAGGGCGGCAGGCCCAGCGTCAGCGCCGGGTCGCAGATGGCCGCGCGCGGCATCAGGTTCCAGTTGTGGAAACCGAGCTTGCGGCCGTCGTCGACGATCACGATCGCGCCGCGCGCGACCTCGCTGCCGGTGCCCGCCGTGGTCGGCACGGCGATCACCGGCGCGACGCGGTCGGTGATCCTCGTGCTGCCGCCTTCGATGGTGGCGTAGGTCTTCATCGGGCCGTCGTGCGTCGCGGCGATCGCGACGCCCTTGGCCAGGTCGATGCTCGACCCGCCGCCGACCGCGATCAGCCCGTCGCAGCCGTGCTCGCGCCAGACCTGCACCGCGGATCGCACCGCCGCCTCGGTCGGGTTGAACGGCGTGCCGTCGAACACCGCGTGCGGCAGGGCGCCCAGTGCGGCCAGGGCTTGATCGAGGACACCGGCCGCGCGCACCCCGGCATCGGAGACGACCAGCGGCTTGCGGATGCCGATGCGCTCGCATTCGGCCGGCAGCAGCTTCACCGCGCCGAAGTCGAGCTGGATCTGCGTGAGGTAGTAGATGAAGGCCATGGCGGAACGGAGCGTTGCGATGGATCGGCCAGTATGCTCTGGCACACTCGCCCCCCGTGAGCTCGCATCCCCTGACCCCCGCGATGAGCAGCCTGCTGTATCGCATCGGCCGCGCCAAGCGGCCTCCGTTCCACACCATGCCGGTCGCGCAGGCCCGCGAGGTCTACACCGCGGCGGCCGAGACCATCGACCCACCGCGCGCGCCGCTGGCGCGGGTCGAGGATTTCACGCTGCCGGCGAGCGACGGCACGCCGTTGCGGGCCCGGCTCTACGCACCGTCGAGCGAGCGGCTGCCGCTGATGATGTACCTGCACGGCGGCGGCTTCACGATCGGCAACCTCGAAACCCACGACAGCCTGTGCCGCCAGCTCGCGCTGCGCAGCGGCACCGCGGTGGTCGCGATCGACTACCGGCTCGCGCCGGAACATCGCTTCCCGACCGCGGTGAACGACGCCTGGGCCGCGCTGGGCTGGCTGGCCGCGCGCGCCGAGACGATGGGGCTCGATGCCCGCCGCCTGGCCGTCGGTGGCGACAGCGCCGGCGGCACGCTGGTCGCCGTCAGCGCGATCCACGCGCGCGACATCGGCTTGCCGCTCGCGCTGCAGGTGCTGATCACGCCCGGCACGACGGCGTACGCCGACACGCCGTCGCATCGCGAGTTCGGCGAAGGCTTCCTGCTCGACGCCCAGGGCATCGAATGGTTCTTCGGCCACTACATCGATCATGCGGACCGCAGCGACTGGCGCTTCGCCCCGCTGAACGCACCCGACCTCGATGGCGTCGCGCCGGCCTGCGTGGTGCTGGCCGAATGCGATCCGCTGGTCGACGAAGGCGTGGCCTATGCCGACCGGCTGCGCGCCGCCGGCGTCGCCGTCGAGCTGGAGCTGTACCGCGGCGTCACGCACGATTTCATCAAGATGGCGCGCGAGCTCGATGAAGCCGTCGCCGCGCAGGACGCCATCGCCGCCGCACTGAAGAAGGCCTTGCTGTCATGAAACGCACCGATTTCCGATTCATCGAGCGGCTGCGCGTGCGCTGGGCCGAGGTCGACCTGCAGCAGATCGTCTTCAACGGCCACTACCTGATGTACTTCGATACTGCGGTGGCCGGCTACTGGCGCGCGCTCGCGATGCCGTACGCGTCGACGATGCACTACCTGGGCGGCGACCTGTTCGTGCGCAAGTCCACGCTCGAGTACGAAGGCTCGGCGCGCTACGACGACGTGCTCGACATCGGCGTGCGCTGCGGGCGCATCGGCACCTCGTCGATGGTGTTCAGCGCGGCCGCTTTCCGCCAGGACCAGTTGCTGGTCCGTGCCGAGCTGGTCTACGTGTTCGCCGATCCGGTCGCGCACAGCTCGAAGCCGGTGCCGCAGGAGCTGCGCGAGCTGCTGCAGGATTTCGAGGCCGGCAAGCCGATGGTGGAGGTGCGCGTCGGCCCCTGGTCGGAGCTCGGCCGCGATGCGCAGCGCATCCGCACCGAGGTGTTCGTCGAGGAGCAGAAGATCCCGCCGGAGCGCGAATGGGACGACGCCGATGCCGACTGCATCCACGCCGTCGCGTACAACCATTTCGGCGCGGCGCTCGCCACCGGCCGGCTGCTGGAGCACGTGCCCGGCGTCGCGAAGATCGGCCGCATGGCGGTGACGCAGGCGATGCGCGGCAGCGGCGTCGGCCGCGCGGTGCTCGATGCGCTGATGAGGGCGGCGCGCGAGCAGGGCTACCGCGAGGCGGTGCTGCATGCGCAGACCTCGGCCGAGGCGTTCTACACGCGGGCCGGCTTCGCGCCGCGCGGGCCGGTGTTCGAGGAAGTGGACATCCCGCACGTCGAGATGGTCCGCAGCCTCTAAGTCAGCCACTCAGCCACTCAGCCACTCAGCCACTCAGCCACTCAGCCGCCGACCGTCCGCGTGCGGCGCGGCCGCTCGGGCTTCAGCAGGCTGCGCACCCGCCTCTTGCGGGGCGCGGCCTCGGTGCCGCTCGACGGCTCTTCCGCCTCGTCGACGCTGCCCTGGACCGGGGCCTCGGCCGGCGGCTCCTCGCTGTAGCGCGGCGGCCAGTCCTTCAGTGTCGAGCGGCGCAGCAGCGCCATGCCGCCGGCGGCGCCGTAGGTGCGCTCGAGCACGTGCGTGACGAGCCGCTTGTTGACGCGCTCGGTGATCACGAGCGTCGAGCAGCGGGTGCCGTAGCTGCCGTCCGGCGTGCGGATGAACGCGGCCGACAGCAGCTTCTCCCACTCGTGCGACACGCCGGTCGACGRCAGCAGCGCGTCGTCGGCCAGCGTGCGGTCGCCGAGCGCCTCGAACAGCCGGGCGCTGAGCGTGTCGACGCTGTCGCTCGTCGACAGCGCCGCATCGACGCGCGCCTTCAGCAGATCGACCTTGGGCCACGGGGCATCGAGCCGGCCGTTCGACAGGCCGAACAACCCGCGCTCGAGCCGCACCGGATGCACCTCGTGGTTCGAGGCCCAGAAGCATTCGCCGCGCTGGAAATCGGCCGCCACCAGGTTGAAGCCGTTGTGGCCGGCCAGCGCAGTGCGCATCCAGAAGCGGTCGGTCTGCAGGTCACCCGCCAGCCAGCGCGGCACGATGTCGCCGCGCGACGGCGCCTGCGGATCCTGGCGCGACGGATCGCGCACGTTGGTGACGAAGGCGAGGCGCCCGGCGGCCGTCAGGCCGAGCCAGGTGCCGCCGGCTTCGAGGTCGCGCCCGCCGAGGATGTCGGGTCGGCCGGCACCGGGCGACCACCAGGCCAGGCGGGCGGTCGGGCGCTTGAAGAACTCGTCGCGGTTCGCCGCGACGACCAGCGGGAAGCGCCGCGACTGGTCGATCGCCAGCGCTACGAGGCACATGGTACGAAGCCCTCGGCGTGGCGGGGGCCGACGATCCACGGCGCGAGCGCGGCAGCGAGCTGCGCTTCGATCTGCTGCGCGAGCGTGTCGTCGATGCCGTGGGGCGCGAGGGCGTAGATTTCCATCCAGGTGTGGTGTTCGTCGCGGGAGTCGGGTCGGCGCAGCAGCCGGGCCTGGAGCCCGGGACAGGCCGACTGCACCTTTGCCTGCGCTGCGAGAACCGCGGCCGACAACGCCTGCGCGTCTTCGACCTTCGCCCGATAGTAGATGAACAATTCGCGCACGATGCCGCCGCCGATGCGGGTCCGTGAAGTCGTGCCTGGAATGCCCTGGGCGGCCTTGCCGATCAGGCCGTCACGTCCACGTCGACGTCGTAGGGCATCGGCTGGCGCGTGAGCACCGGCCCGTCGGCGGCACCCAGGTGCAGGCTGCCGGCGTCGAGCGCGGCGAGTTTGACCTCGGCCAGCACGCGCTGCCCCGCGGCGTTGACGACCAGCCCCGCCGGCTGGCCGGGATCCGCGCTGTGGAAGATCTCCTGCCCGGCGCGCGCCGGCACGGCGGAGTCGAACAGGAAGCTGCGGCGCTTGATGGTGCCGCGGTACTGGCTGCGCGCGACGATCTCCTGCCCGGGGTAGCAGCCCTTCTTGAAGTCGACGCCGCCGACCAGCTCGAAGTTGAGCATCTGCGGCACGAACTGGTCGACCGTGGCCGCCTCGATACGCGGCACCGCGCTCGCGATCTCGCCTTCGCGCCAGGTGTCGGGCGACAGCGTGGGGAGGGCAGGGGCCGCGGTGCCGGTGGCGGCGGCCCACAGGTAACGTTCGTGTCCATCGGCATCCGGCAGGCGCACCAGGTGGCCGCCGGCGTGTTCGCTGCGCAACCACGGCGCGGGCAGCGCGGCGGCGCCGAGCCACGACCGGGCCGACGGGCCGGCGATGCCGTGCAGCGCGAGCTCGGCCGAGGCATCGCTCAGCTTGCACTGGGCGCGCAGCACGAACATCGACAAGCGCTTCAGCGTCGGCGCCAGCAGGTCGGCGCTGCAGGCGAGCAGCAGCTCGTCAGGGGCCGGTTGCCACACCACGAAGCTCGCGAGCAGCCGGCCCTTCGCCGAGCAGTAGCCGGCCAGCCGGGCGCGGCCGGCGCCGAGTTGCGTGACGTCGCTGGTCAACTGGCCGTGCAGGAAGGAGGCGGCGTCGGCGCCGCGGGCGCGGATCACGCCCCAGTCGTTCAGGGTCGCGATGCCGTCGAGGGGATGGGTTGTGCGCATTGGATACAAGCCGTGCAGAAGTGCCGATTATCATCAGCGCCCGTCATCGGGTCCCGACCGGGGTCTCCGGACCTTTTTCCGATCCTCCCGCCGTGAAATTCCTGCGCCGTCTCTTCTTGCTGGTGTTCGTGCTGGCCCTCCTCGTCGCCGGCGCTGCGGCCGGTGGCGTGTATTGGTGGCTGCAGCAGCCGCTGCCGCTGAATGCCKATGCGGTCGAGGTGTCGATCGAGCCCGGCACCTCGCCGCGCGAGGTCGCATTCGCCTGGACCCAGGCCGGTGTGCAGGCCCCGCCGGTCCTGCTGTATGAATGGTTCCGCTGGTCCGGCCAGGCGCGCAAGATCCGCGCCGGCAGCTATGCGATCGTGCGCGGCATCACGCCGCGCGGCCTGCTCGACAAGATGGTGCGCGGCGACGAGGTGCTGGCCACGGTGCGCCTGATCGAAGGCTGGACCTTCCGCCAGTTCCGCGCCGAACTCGCGAAGGCCGAGAACCTGAAGCAGACCACCACCGGCATGACCGACGCGCAGCTGATGGCCGCGATCGGCGCGGCCGGCGTGGCGCCGGAGGGCCGCTTCTATCCCGACACCTATGCCTACAGCAAGGGCGCGAGCGATGTCGCGGTGCTGAAGCGGGCGCAGCGCGCGATGCAGCGCCAGCTGGAGCTGGCCTGGGCCGAGCGCGCCGCGAACACGCCGCTGCGCAATGCCGACGAGGCGCTGACGCTGGCGTCGATCGTCGAGAAGGAAACCGGCACGCCGGCCGACCGCAGCCGCGTGGCCGGCGTGTTCACGAACCGGCTGCGCATCGGCATGGCGCTGCAGACCGACCCGACGGTGATCTACGGGCTCGGCGAGAGCTTCGACGGCAACCTGCGCAAGCGCGACCTGACCACCGACGGCCCGTACAACACCTACCTGCGCACCGGCCTGCCGCCGACGCCGATCGCGATGCCGGGGCGCGCCTCGCTGCTCGCCGCGGTGCGGCCCGAAGCCACCAAGGCCTTGTATTTCGTGGCCCGCGGCGACGGCAGCAGCCAGTTCAGCGAGACGCTGGCCGAGCATAATCGCGCGGTCAACCAATACCAGAAGTAGCAGCCCAGTGCCCGTGCGCGGACGATTCATCACCTTCGAAGGCATCGACGGCGCCGGCAAATCCACGCACATCGACGCGCTGGCCGAGCACCTGCGACAGGCCGGCCGGCCTGTCGTGCTGACCCGCGAGCCGGGCGGCACGCCACTGGCCGAGCAACTGCGCGAGCTGCTGCTGCACTCGCCGATGGATCCGCTGACCGAGGCGCTGCTGGTGTTCGGTGCGCGCCGCGATCACCTTGCGCAGGTCATCGAGCCGGCGCTGGCCGCCGGCCGCACCGTGCTGTGCGACCGCTTCACCGATGCGAGCTTCGCCTACCAGGGCGGCGGCCGCGGCTTCGATGCCGGTGTGCTGTCCACGCTGGAAGGCTGGGTGCACCGCGACCTGCAGCCCGACCTGACCTTCTGGTTCGACCTGCCCGCCGCGGTGGCGGCCGAACGCCGCGCCGCAGTGCGCGCGCCGGATCGTTTCGAGCAGCAGGACCTCGCGTTCTTCGAGCGCGTRCGCGCCGGCTACGAGGCGCGCCATCGGGCGGCGCCGCATCGCATCGTTCGCATCGAGGCCGCCGCACCGCGCGAGCAGGTCTGGCAGCAGGTTCTCGCCACCCTGGAGCAGCACCCGTGGTAGATCCCGAAGGAAAGCTGCCGTTGCCCTGGCTGGCAGCGGCGCTCGATGAAGCCTTGCGCACACAGCGCGGTCATGCCTTGCTGATCCACGGGCCGCAGGGCATCGGCCAGTTCGAGCTCGGGCTGACGCTCGCGCAATCATGGCTGTGCGAGGCCGCGCCGGTCGGGCAATCTCGGCCGGCCTGCGGGCGATGCGCCAGCTGCCACCTGGTGCAGGCGCGCTCGCACCCCGACCTGCTGGTGCTGCTGCCCGAGGCGTTGCGCGAAGCGCTGGGCTGGGACGCCGCGGAAGAGGGCGGCGACAGCGAGGCCAAGGCCTCGAAGGCCAAGCCCAGCAAGGAACTGAAGGTCGAGGCAATCCGCGGCGCGGTCAATTTCGCGCAGACCACCTCGGCGCGCGGGCGCGCCAAGGTCGTGCTGCTGCACCCGGCGGAACGCATGAACGGCATCTCGGCCAACACGCTGCTGAAGACGCTGGAAGAGCCGCCTGGGCAGGCGCGCTTCATCCTCAGCAGCGGCTCGCCCGATGCGTTGCTGCCGACCATCCGCAGCCGCTGCCAGGCGCTGCCGCTGGCGTTGCCGCCCACCGAGCTGGCCACCCGCTGGCTCGCCGAGCACAAGGTGGCGCAACCCGACGTGCTGCTCGCCGCGGCCGGCGGCCAGCCGCTGCAGGCGCTCGAATGGGTGCAGGACGGCGTCGACGCGGTGGCCTGGCTGCGCCTGCCGAAGCAGCTCGCCGCCGGCGACGCGGGCCAGCTC
>NZ_JBFUFQ010000218.1:0-9586 GCF_056403355.1 Rhizobacter sp. P2_H3
GCGCAGCGCGACGACGCTGGCGCGCGCGGCGGCCCTGTCGCCCACCGCGCTGCGCGCCCCGCTGCGGGCCGTCGTCGAGCCGCGCACCGAGTTCAACTACGCCGAGCTGCACAACCAGGGCGATCCGGCCGAGCGGCGCAGCGCGCTGTTCCACCGCTTCGAGCTGCGCGGTGCGGTGACGCAGCCGGCGACGCGGGCGCACGTGCTGGTCGAGCTGAACTGCGGCATCGAGCGCGCGCGCTACGAGGCCGAGATCGAGCTGACGCAGGAGCGCACCAGCCTCGGCGCGCGCGTCAAGATGCCGCTCACCGCGCGGCTGATGCGCTCGGTCTCCGAGGCGGTGGTCAGCAGCCTGTTCGTGCAGGTGATGGTGGGCGGGCAGGTCATCCACAAGGACACCTATGCGATGCGGCTGATGCCGGTCGACCAGTGGCTGGACAACAGCACCAGCGGCGTCTGGCTGCCGTCGTTCGTGCTGCCGCGCGATCCGGCGGTCGAGCGCGCGATCACGCTCGCGCAGCGCTACGTGCGGGTGATCCGCGACGACCCGAGCGCCGGCTTCGAGGGCTACCAGTCGGCCTCGTCCGCCGACCCGGCCAGCCTGGAGAACGTGGACCTGCAGGTCGAGGCGATCTGGTCGGCGCTGCTGCACGAATGGGACCTCGGCTACATCAACCCGCCGCCCACCTACAACCGCGCGCTCGATTCGCAGCGCCTGCGCACGCCGAGCGCGGTGCGCAGCGCGCGCATGGGCACCTGCATCGACCTGACGCTGCTGTTCGCCGCCTGCCTGGAGCTGGTCGACATCCACCCGGTGGTGTTCCTGCTCGACGGCCATGCGCTGCCCGGCTACTGGCGCCACCGCGACTACCAGTTCGCGTACCGCGAGGTGATCAACCCGGGCGATGCGGTGCCGCAGGGCGACGAGCACCGCAGCGGCTCGCCGGGCGCGCAGACGCGGCCGTGGCGCGCCGGCCGGGCCAGCTACCGCGAGGTGTGGGGGCTGATCCGCGACGGCAAGCTCGCGCCGCTGGAGAGCGTGCGCCTGACCGAGCACTGCGGCTTCCGCGAGGCGCGCGAGGCCGGCGTGCAGGCGCTCAGCGAACCGCGCGACTTCGATTCGATCCTCGACATCGCGATCGCGCGCGAGCACCAGGTCACGCCGCTGCCGATCGTCGCGCCGGCGGCGCTGGCGGTGGGGGAGCGGGCATGAACGCCACCGTCGTCACGAGCACGGCCGACGAGCCGCTGCCGTTCGATGCCGCGCCGTGGGCAGCGGCCGATGCGGGCCTCGGCCTGCGCGAGCCGGCGCCCACGCTGGGCTCATCGCAGCAGGCGCTGCCGATCTCGATGCGCCGCCGCCGCGGCTTCACGCCGTCGATGGCCGATCCGCGCGCGAGCGTCAGCCTGCGCGACGACGACGGCGTGCTGCGCTGGAACTACGAGCCGCCGGCCGCCCAGGTGCTGCGCGGGCGTTCGCGGCGCGCCGGCTGGTTCGGCTTCGGCGAGGTGCTGCAGCGCTTCGAGTACGAGGACATCGGGCCGAACCGGATCGCGCAGTCGCTGGTCGCGCTCGACGCGCGCCTGACGCCGCAGCAGGGCCTGCGCCAGTGGGTCGACGGCGCGCTCGTGCCGGCACCGGCGCCGCAACTCGACGGCGCGCAACCCACGCTGCTGCTGGTGCACGGCACCTTCAGCAACGGCGACATGTGGTTCGACCAGCTCGGCGCGACGCCCGCCGGGCAGGCCCTGCTCGCGCAATGGAAGCAGGTGTACGGCACGCGCATCTTCGCGTTCGACCATGCGACGCTGTCGGTCGCGCCGTGGCTGAACGCGCTCGACCTGCACCGCGCACTGCGCGGCATCGCCGGCCCGCTCGACGTGGTGTGCCACAGCCGCGGCGGGCTGGTCGCGTCGTGGCTGCTGCGGCTCGCGCCGGTACGGGTGCGGCAGGTGGTGTTCGTCGGCTCGCCGCTCGGCGGCACCAGCCTCGCGTCGCCGTACCGGCTGCGCGCCGCGCTCGACATGCTGGCGAATATCGCGAACGCGCTGTCGCTGGCCGGGCAGGCGGCGAGCACGGTGTTCCCGCTGGCCGCCGGGGCCGCGGGGCTGGCCAAGGTGCTGGGCAAGACGCTGCAGCTCGGCTCGGCCTTGCCGCTGGCCGATGCGGCGGTGGCGCTGGTGCCGGGCCTCGCGAGCCAGCAGCGCGTGACCGACAACGCCGAGACGCGCGCGCTGTTCGGCGACCGCTGGCTGGTGCAGCCGACGTTCGCGGTGGTGACGGCCGACTTCGAGCCCAACCTCGACGCGCCGGCCTGGAAGTTCTGGACCCGCTTCCGCAACCCCGGCCTGCAGCTGGCGAGCCTCGGCGCCGACATCGTGTTCCCCGGCGCGAACGACCTGGTCGTCGACACCGACGCGATGAGCTTCTTCGGCCAGCCGGCGCAGGGGGAGCCGCAGGTGCTGTCGCTCGGCAAGACGGCGACGACCTTCCACACGAACTATTTCCGCGATGCGGCGGTGCTGAAGTTCATGGCCGGGCTGTCACCGCCCGGCTGACGCCCGGCCTCCAGGCAGCCCATGCCGACCAGCGCCGCCTCGACCGCCTGGTCCAGCGGCGTGTGCGGCTCGCGCCCCAGCACCGCGACCAGCCGCTCGTTGGCCATGCGCACCGGCTGCTTCCACAGGTAGCGCATCTCCATCAGCTCGCGCAGCGTGACGACGAACGGCGCCATCAGGCGCAGCAGCCACCACGGCGTGCGCACGATGCGCGGCGCCTGCCCGGTGCGGCGTGCGACCACGCGCTGCACCGCCTCGGCGATCTGCCGGCCGGTGGCGTCCCAGTGCCCGGCCATGTGGAAGCGCTCGAACGCGCCGAGCCCCTCGCGGCGCTCCAGCAGCTCGACCATCGTGCGCGCCACGTCGGGCAGGTAGCCCCACTGGTGGCCGACACCGTCATCGGCCGGGTTCGCGATCGACGTGACCGGTTTCCCCGGCTTCAGCATGCCCTGCGCGAGCCAGTTGTTGCCCGACTTCGGCCCGAAGAAGTCGCCGGCGCGCACGATCAGCACGCGCGCACCCTGGCGGCTGGCGGCCTCCAGCCGGGTCTCCATCTGCACGCGGATCGCGCCCTTGCGGGTCTGCGGGTGCTGCGGTGAATCCTCGCGCAGCAGCGGGAACGCGTCCGGCCCGAAGTTGTAGACCGTGCCCGGCAGCACGATGGTGGCGCGTTGCGCGATGGCCGCGGCGATCGTGTTGTCGACCATCGGCAGCACCACCTCGGCCCAGCCGCGGTAGCCCGGCGGGTTGACGGCGTGCACGATCACTGCGCAGCCCTCGGCCGCCTGCATCACGTCGGCACGCTGCATCGCATCGCCGCGCAGCCAGGTGATGCCGTCGCGTTGCTGCACAGCTTCGGTCGCGCTGCGCTGCAGTGCGCGCACCGTCCAGCCCGCGTCGCGCAGCTGGCGCGCGACCTCGCCGCCGATGCCGCCGGTGGCGCCGAGGACCAGGGCCGTCTTGCTGCTGTGGTTGTCGCTCATCTCGATCTCCAGGTGGTGAGTGGGTATGGAGCGAATTCTGGGCAGCGCCGGGTTGGAATGGAATTGCCGAACATCGTGGTGACGCTATACATTTCTGTATGACTTCGACCATCGGCTGGGAGCTCTACCGCAGCTTCCTCGGCGTGCTCGACGAGGGCTCGCTGTCGGGGGCCGCGCGCCTGCTCGGCATCACGCAGCCCACGGTCGGCCGGCACGTGGCTGCGCTCGAGCAGGCGCTCGGCATCGTGCTGTTCACCCGTTCGCAGGCCGGCCTGCTGCCGACCGAGGCGGCGCAGTCGCTGCGCCCGTATGCCGCGGCGATGCAGAGCACCGCAGCGGCGCTGGAGCGCGCGGCCGGCGGCCAGGGCGGCCAAGGCGGTGATCGCGTCGTCAAGGGCACGGTGCGCATCAGCTGCAGCGACGTGATGGGCATCGAAGTGCTGCCGCCGATCCTGGCCGGGCTGCACGACGCGCATCCGCAGCTGAAGATCGAGCTGGTGCTGACCGACAAGCTGCAGGACCTGCTGCGCCGCGAGGCCGACATCGCGGTGCGCATGGTGCAGCCGAAGCAGGAGCAGCTGGTCGCGCGCCACGTCGGCGACATCGAGCTGGGCCTGCACGCGCGGCGCGACTACCTCGAGCGCCGGGGCACGCCGCGCCGGCCCGAAGAGCTCGCGGGCCACGCGACGATCGGCTACGACCAGCCGTCCGCGTGGCTGCGCCAGGCCGAGAAGGCGCTGCACGGCTTGCGGCGCGAGGTCTTCACGCTGCGCAGCGACAGCAACGTGGCGCAGCTGGCGCTGATCCGCGCCGGGGCCGGCGTCGGCATGTGCCAGGTGCCTCTCGCCCGGCGCGACGGCAACCTGGTGCGGCTGCTGCCGAAGCTCTTCACGCTGCCGCTGCCGACCTGGGTCACGATGCATGAAGACCTGCGCAGCAGCCCGCGCTGCCGTGTCGCCTTCGATGCGCTGGTCGAGGGTTTGCTGGCGTACGTCGGCGGGCCAAGGCAATGACAAGCCAAACCGCGCGATGATGCGCGTCTGCCCTGCCTCCGATCCGCCCACCTTGACCTCGACCGTGCTCTCCCGCCCCGCAGACTCCTGGCCCCGTGCCGCCGTGCGGCGCCTGCTCGCGCTGTGGCCGGTCAAGCTGGTGGGCATCAGTGCCGGCATCTCGCTGTTCTTCGTGCTGTATTTCTGGGCCGCGCGCTCGCCGCAGGCCGCCGTCACGGTGATGCCGGTGCTGGCGCTGGACCGCTGGTTCACGCTGCGCGAGGGGCTGCTGCCGGTGTATGCGTCGCTGTGGGTCTACGTGTCGCTCGCGCCGGCGTTCTCGAGGGATCGCGGCGAGCTGGCGCGCTACACGCTGCGGGCTGCGGTGATGAGCGCCATCGGCTTCGCGTTCTACCTGTTCTACCCGAGCGCGGTGCCGGATTTCGGCGTCGACTGGTCGCAGTACGGCAGCCTGCAGTTCCTGCGCGCGGGCGACGCGTCGCGCAACGCGTTCCCGTCGCTGCATGTGTCGTTCGCGGTGCTGACCTGCCACCTGCTCGCGCGGCAGCTGCGCGAGCTCGACGTGCCGGTCGTGCTGCGGTGGGCGAACCTGGCGTGGTGCGTGGGCATCGCCTATTCGACGATCGCGATCCGCCAGCACGTGGTGGTCGACGTGCTGGGCGGGCTGGTGCTCGGCGTGTTGGTGGCGGCGTTGCCGATGCGCGGGCCGGCACGCTGATGGCCTCGGGCCCACCATGCTGCAGGATGTCCGCCTCGTCACCGTCTCGATCGCCGTGCCCTGGCAGGTCGTCTACGAGTTCGCGCGCCAGCCGTCGCTGCTGCCGCAATGGGCCTCGGGCCTGGCGGCCGGCATCGTCGAGGAAGGCGGGCGCTGGCTCGCCGAATCGCCGATGGGCCGGGTGCAGGTCGAGATGACGCCCGACAACCCGTACGGCGTGCTCGACCACGACGTCACGCTGCCCGGCGGCGCGGTGTTCCACAACCCGCTGCGCGCGGTGGCCAATGGGGACGGCTGCGAGCTGACGTTCACGGTGTTCCGGGCCGACGGGGTCGACAGCCAGCAGTTCGAGAAGGATTGCGCGCATGTGCTGAGCGACCTGCAGGCGCTGAAGCGCCTGATGGAGAGCAAGACGCACCGCTGAACGCGGCGCGGCGATCACGCCTTGCCGTCGGCGACCTGCCTGACCGCGTGTCGCAGCTGCCGGCGCCCCTCGGCGTTGGTCGCGCGCCAGGCGGTCAGCGCGAGTTGCAGGAACTGCAGTTCCGAGGGCGTCAGCCCCTGCGGCTCATGCGCTTCGTCGAGCCAGCCGGCCGGCTGCTCGCGTGCCGCCTCGATCTGCCGCGCCAGCTTGTCGCCGATCGGCCGGCTGCTCTTGATCTGGCTCCACATGCTGGGGCTGATCTGCAGCGCCTGGGCGAACAGCTGCTCCATGCCTTTCGGGGCGATGCCGTCGCGCATCTGCGCCTCGGCGAAGCGCTGGAACAGCGTCAGGGCGTTCTGTCGGCGCAGCAGGGTGATGTTGTCAGGCACGGCGGGAGCAAAGGGAAGGCGGCGGGCAGGAGCGGGATTGTCGCACCGGGGTGAAGAGTCTTTACCTTGCCGGCGGCGAGAATGCCGCCCCGAGGAGACCGCATGACCACCGCCGATTCGCCACTGCACGATGCCCACCCGATCGCCCCCGCGATCCGGGCCGAGATCATGGACAAGCTCGCCGCCGTCGAGGCGCAGGAAGGCGTGCGCATCCTGTTCGCCTGCGAGTCCGGCAGCCGGGGCTGGGGTTTCGCGTCGCCGGATTCGGACTACGACGTCCGCTTCATCTTCGTCCGGCCGCCGCGCGATTACCTGCGGATCACGCCGGTGCGCGACGTGATCGAGGAGGTGCCCGGCCCGGTGTTCGACGTGAACGGCTGGGACCTGCGCAAGGCCTTGGGCCTGCTGGCCAAGGGCAATGCGACGCTGGTGGAGTGGTTGAGCTCGCCGGTGGTGTACCGCGCTGACGAGCGCTTCTTGACGCGCCTTCGCGAGGTGGCGGCTGCTGTGCACCGGCCGGTGCGCTCGTTCCACCACTACCACGCGATGGGCCGCGGCAACTTCCGCGAGTACCTGCAGGGCGAGCAGGTGCGCGCGAAGAAATACCTCTACGTGCTGCGCCCGCTGCTGGCCGCGAAGTGGGTGCTGGAGCGGCCGGAGGCGCCGCCGATGGCCTTCGAGGCGCTGATCGACGCGATGGTGGGCGACCCGGCGGTGCGGCAGGACATCGCCGAGCTGCTGGTGCTGAAGCGCCGCAGCGGCGAACAGGAGTGGCTGCCGGCACGGCCGGTGCTGAATGCGTTCATCGGCGAACTGGTCGCGCAGCTCGCGCTGGCGCAGCCGCGGGATGAGGCGGTGCCGCTGGAACGGCTGGACGAGTTGCTGTTCGAGACGGTGATGGGTTCTGTGGAAGTCAGCTGCAACTGATGCCATTCCACTAACGCCGATGCGAAAACGCTATCGACCACCGCTCACACCAACGGCAGCATCACCACCTTCCGATACGCCTCCCGCTTCGACAACGCATCGAACCAGCGCTGCACCTGCGGCAGTTCGTCGCGCTCGATCGGCAGCGTCATCCAGCGCCACACCGCGCAGCCGAGCGCGATGTCGCCCATCGTGAAGCGCTCGCCGCCGACGAACGCGCGGCCTTCGAGTTGCGCGTCGAGAACGTGCATCGCATCCAGCGTCTCGCGGCGCGCGGCCTCCACGAGGTTGTCGTCGCGCTCATGCTCGGGCGTGCGCAGGAAGGCGCGGAAGATCGGCACCATCGACGGCCACAGCGTCGAGTTCGACCAGTCGATCCAGCGGTCGACTTCGGCGCGCGCCGCGACGTCCTCCGGCCACAGGCTGCCGGCCGCATGCTTGGCCGCGAGGTAGCGCAGCACGGTGCCGGACTCCCACACGACGAAGCCGTCGTCGTCGATCGTCGGCACCAGCCCGTTCGGGTTCAGGCGGCGGAACTCCGCGGTGTCGACCACGCCGTAGTGCCGTCCGGCATCGATCCGTTCGTAGGCGAGGCCGATCTCCTCGCAGCACCACAGCACCTTCTGCACGTTGATCGAATCGGCATTGCCCCAGATCTTCAGCATTCACGGTCCCGGCAGTGGTTGATGCGGGCCCACTCTACCGAGGGGCCCGCCCGGGCGTGAACGTGGGGGCTTACCAGCCCGAGTTGCCGGTCCCGCGGATGAAGAAGCTGCTCGGCGCGGTGTCCTGCTTCAGGCCGCCGAGCGCCGGGTTCGTCACCACCACGCCGTCGAAGTTCACCGCCCCGCGGCCACCGTTGTCGATGACCTCGATGCCGTACCTGCCCGGGTTGGTGATGCGGATGTTCTTCAGCTTCACGTTGCGCATCTGCGCGTTGTCGGCGTCACGCAGCAGGTCCGGGTGGAACTTCTCGCCCGGCGGCACGAAGGCGGTGCCGAAGCCGCGGAACTCGATGCCCGAGTAGGTCGGGTCGACGATGTCGACGTTCTCCACCAGGATGTCGTTGATGCCGCCTTCGCGCATGTAGAACTTCAGCGCACCGTGCTGCCACGGCGTCGCGGTGTTCTCCATGAACATCGGGCCGCCCGCGCGGATCAGCGAGATGTTGCTGAAGGTCGTGGTCGCCGGGCCGAACGGGTACGGGCTGAACTCGTTGTCGATCAGGATGCCCGGGTAGGTCAGCACGTCTTCGCAGACGCTGTCCTTGAACACGTTGTTCGCGCCGCCGTAGGCCGCGAAGCAGTTCGCGCGCCACGGCATCTGCACCGTGTTGTTGCGGAACACGTTGTTGACGCCCTGGCCCTGGTCGGGCGCGTTCTTGCCCTCCGGGCTGATGAAGTTGTCGCCCAGCTGGTAGGTCTTCTCCTTGACCCAGTCGGTCCACTTGATCGACCACACCACCAGCGCGTCGTCGCCGGTGTTGCGCAGGTGGCAGTTCTCGACCACCGAGTTCGAGGTGCCGTTGTCGAAGTTGATCCCGTCCGCATACGTGTTGCGGATGCGGCAGTTGCGGACCGTCAGGTTCTGCGTCGGCTGGGTCTGGTACGGGGGATCGTTGCCGACCCAGATCGCACCGACCACGTGCTCGATCCAGACGTTCTCGATCAGGCTGTTGGCGCCCATCGGGCCGGCGAAGGCCTTCTGCACGCCTTCCGATTCCTCGGCCCGCGCCTTCGATTCGCCGAGGATCGAGAAATCGCCGAACACGCATTTCGCGCTCGCGCCGTAGCAGAAGAACAGCGACTTCGGACCCTTCAGGTTCGTGTACCACATGCCCGCGCCGCGCACCTCGATGCCCGGGTTGTCGAGCCCGACGTTGCCGCCGCTGATCTTCTGCAGCAGGTAGTCGCCCGGCGGGAACCACAGCTTGCTGGTCGAGCGCATCGCACGCAGCACGTCGTCGGCGTGGTCCTTGCCGTCGTTCGGCTGGATGCCGAACTGCGTCACCGACGTGAAGCCCGCCGGCATCGTCAGCGCGGTCGGCACCGGCTCGATGTCGACCAGGTCGATCACGTAGAACGCCGCGGTGTCCTGCGCGTCGCGGCGCAGCATCACCGTCGCGCCGGCCGGGATGTTGTCGACCAGCGTGCGCACCTCGTCGAAGAAGGTGTGCGGCAGGCCGGCCGGCTTGTCGACGATCGGGTCGCCGATCAGCCCGCCCTGGTACGACCAGCTGTAGCGCGAGGTCAGCGGCAGCGTCTTCACGCGCACGCCGTTCACGTACAGGCCCAGCGTGCTGTCGATGCCGCCGCCGCCCGGGGCGTCGGGGATCGAGTAGCGCACGACGACGCCGTTGCCGGCCTTCGTGGTCTTGAACGACACGTAGTCGCCGGTCTTGTTCAGGCGCACCGCCTTGCGGCCGATGGCCTCGGCCTCGATGTGGTTCGCGTCCCACTTCTGGCGGCTCGGGCCGAGGATCTGGGCGTTGGTGGTGCCGTCTTCAGCCTGGTACTCGACCCAGGGCACATTGGCGCCGCGGCCGGGGACGGGTGCGGGCGCCGGGGCGGGCG
>NZ_JBFUFQ010000219.1:0-9583 GCF_056403355.1 Rhizobacter sp. P2_H3
CTGCTGAGCGGTGCGATCGCCGGGCTGCTGCTGCTGCGCATCCCGCGCCGCGGCGCGGCCGGGCTCGGCCTGGTGGTCGTGACGGCGCTGGTCGCGCTGGTGGCGCAGGCGCCGACCGATCCCTACTTCGCCGAGAGCCTGCAAGGCTGGGAGCAGGGACGCTTCATCCGCTTCCATGGCCTCGCGCAATGGGTCGGCTGGTTGTGGCCGTACGCGGCGCTCGTCTACCTGCTCGCCCGCGTGGCCGCCAGGGACAGCATCGAGCGGGCCGCTGCGGCAGGTCCGTAAAATGCGCCGATGACCTATTTCAAGCGCCACATCTTCTTCTGCCTGAACCAGCGCGACAAGGGCGAAGACAGCTGTGCCAACCACCATGCGCAGGCCGGCTTCGAGCGCTGCAAATCGCGCACCAAGGCCGAGAAGCTGGCCGGTCCCGGCGGCGTGCGGGTCAACAAGGCGGGTTGCCTCGATCGCTGCGCCGGCGGGCCGGTGGCGGTCGTGTACCCCGAAGCCGTCTGGTACACCTATGTCGACGATGCCGACATCGACGAGATCGTCGAGTCGCATCTGAAGAACGGCGTGGTGGTCGAGCGGCTGCTGCTGCCCGATTCGGTCGGACGCTGACCGGGCCGTGCAGATGAATGCGAAGACCGTCAAGCAGCTGACACCGGGCCCCGCGGGCGCGCTCGAATGCGCGCTCGACCGCCCCGAGGGCGAGCCGCGCGGCGTGGCGGTGGTCTGCCATCCGCACCCGCAGCAGGGCGGCACGATGGACAACAAGGTGGTGCAGACACTGGCGCGCGCCTTCCTGCAGCTGGGCTACCGCACCGTGCGCTTCAACTTCCGCGGCGTGGCGGCCTCCGAAGGCGCGTGGGACGAAGGCCAGGGCGAGATCGACGATGCGCTGGCGGTGATCGCCGCGCACCGCGACCCGGCGCTGCCGCTGGTGCTGGCGGGCTTCTCGTTCGGCGGCTACGTCGCGTCACAGGCGGCCGCGCGCCTGCCCGATGATGCGAAGGCCGAGCGGCTGGTGCTGGTCGGGCCGTCGACGCAGAAACAGAAGGTCGCGCCGGTGCCGGAGGAAACTTTGGTGATCCACGGCGAATCCGACGAGATCGTGCCGCTGTCGGCCACCCTCGACTGGGCACGGCCTCAATCCCTGCCGGTGGTGGTGATCCCCGGCGTGGGCCATTTCTTTCACGGGCAGCTGGCGCTGCTGAAGAACCTGGTGGTGCGGTCCTGGCATCGTTGATGCCCGGGCTTCGCGCACCAGCCAACCTGATTCCGACGTTCATGAAAAGACTGTTTGCCCTCGTGCTGGCGCTTGGCGCCGCTGCCGTCTCGTCCGTTTCCTACGCGCAGGCGCCCCAGCCGCCGGAGATCGCGGCCAAGAGCTACATCCTGCTCGATGTGACCACCGGCCAGACGCTCGCCGAGCGCGAGGCGGATGCGCCGGCCGACCCGGCCTCGCTGACCAAGCTGATGACCGCCTACCTGGCGTTCGCCGCGCTGCGCGACCACAAGTTGACGCTGGAGCAGACGCTGCCGGTGTCGCTGCGCGCCTGGCAGGAGCGCAAGGGCGGCGGCTCGCTGATGTTCATCGAGCCGCGCAGCGCGCCGAAGGTCGACGACCTGCTGCGCGGGCTGATCGTCAACTCCGGCAACGACGCCGCGGTGGTGCTGGCCGAGGGCGTCGGCGGCACGCTCGACCAGTTCATCGAGCTGATGAACCGCCAGGCCCAGGCCTTCGGCCTGAAGAACACGCAGTTCAAGAACGCCACCGGCCTCACCGAGCCGGGCCACAAGAGCACGGCGCGCGACGTGGCCGTGATCGCGAGTCGCATCATCCGCGACTTCCCCGAGTACTACCCGATCTACTCGATCAAGAAGTACCACTACGAGGGCGCGCCGATCAGCARCGAGAACAACCGCAACGTGCTGCTGACGCGCGACCCGACCGTCGACGGCATGAAGACCGGCTACACCGAGGCCGCCGGCTACTGCATGGTGGTCTCGGCGCAGCGCGACTTCCCGAACCTCGCGGTCAACGGCGCCGGCGGCGGCAAGCGGCGCCTGCTCAGCGTGGTGCTGAACGCGGCCTCGATGGATGCCCGCGCGAACGAGAGCCAGAAGCTGCTGAACTGGGGCTTCCAGGCCTTCGACACGGTGCGCCTGTTCGAAGGCTCGAAGGCGGTGGCCACGGTGCAGGTCTGGAAGGGCACGGCGCGCGAGGCCCAACTGGGCGCGGCGAACGGGGTCTTCGTCAGCGTGCCCAAGGGCGAGGGCGCGAAGCTGCAGACGAAGATCGAGCGCACCGATCCGCTGGTCGCGCCGCTCGCTCAGGGCCAGCGCGTCGGCACGCTGAAGGTGACCACCTCGACCGGGGCGCCGGTGGCCGAGTTGCCGCTGGTCGTGCTGACCGGCGTCGAGCAGGCCGGCATCTTCGGCCGCGCCTGGGATGCCCTGCGGCTGTGGATCAAGTAAGCTCATCCGTTCCCACTGCATCCGTCCTCGGGAGCCCGCATGCAAGCCCTGCCTGACACCCTGTGCTACCTCAACGGCGAGTACGGTCCGCTGCGCGACGCCAAGGTGTCGGTGCTGGACCGCGGCTTCGTCTTCGGCGACGGCATCTACGAGGTCGTGCCCGTCTACGGGCGCCGCCTGTTCCGCTTCGACGAGCACCTGGCGCGCCTGAACCGCAGCCTGGGCAAGGTGCGCATCGCGAGCCCGTTCGACCGCGCCCAATGGCTGGAACGCTGCCGCAGGCTGATCGATGCGCAGGCGGCCGACGACCAGCTGCTCTACATCCAGGTCACGCGCGGCGTGGCGGTGCGCGACCACGTGATGCCGCCCGATCTGACACCGACGGTGTTCATGATGGCCAACCCGATGAAGCCGGCCGGCGCCGAACAGCGCCACCACGGCGTCGCCTGCGTCACGGCGCGCGACTTCCGCTGGGAGCGCGGCGACATCAAGTCGACCTCGCTGCTCGGCAACGTGCTGGCGCGCCAGATCTCGGCCGACCACGGCGCCGTCGAGACCATCATGTTCCGTGACGGCTTCCTGACCGAGGCCTCGTCCAGCAACGTGTGGGTCGTGCACGAGGGCGCGGTGCTGGGCGCCCCGAAGAGCGAGCACGTGCTCGAGGGCATCCGCTACGAGCTGATCCGCGAGCTGTGCGAGGAAGCCGGCATCGGCTACAACCTGCGCCCGATCTCCGAGGCCGAGGTGCTGGGCGCCGACGAGCTGATGCTGAGCTCGGCCACCAAGGAGGTGCTGGCGGTGACGCAGGTCGACGGCGAGGCCGTGGGCCATGGGGCGTTGCGCGGCAAGCCCGGCCCGATCTACGCGAAGCTGTATGAGGCCTACCAGCGGGCCAAGACGGTGCAGTCGATTTGAATTTTCCGCAGGCCGCCCCATCTGCGACGGCATGAACGCCACGATGCAAGACATTCCGCCCGACCAGTCGCTGATCGAATACCCGTCGCGCTTCCCGATCAAGGTGATGGGCACGAACGCCGACGGCTTCGTCCATGCGATCACGACGATCGCGAAACAGTTCGACCCCGAATTCGACGCGTCCACCGTCGAGATCCGCCCGAGCAGCGGCAACAAGTACCTGGGCGTGACGGTCACCGTCACCGCCACCAGCCGCGAGCAGCTCGACGAGCTGTACCGCACGCTGTCGACGCACCCGATGGTCAAGGTGGTGCTTTGATGTCGGTCCAGTGACGTGCCTGCGCTGCTGAAGCTGCTCGGCCCGACCGACTACGCGGCGGCCGGGCAGGCGATGCGTGAGTTCACCGAGCGCCGCACCGCCGACACGCCGGACGAGATCTGGCTGTGCGAGCACCCGCCCGTCTACACGCAGGGGCTGGCCGGCAAGGCCGAGCACGTGCTGGACGCGCACGGCATCCCGGTGGTGCAGACCAACCGCGGCGGCCAGGTCACCTACCACGRCCCCGGCCAGGTGGTCGCCTACCCGCTGATCGACCTGCGCCGGCTGGGCATCTACGTGAAGGAATACGTCTACCGGCTGGAGCACTGCGTCATCAAGACGCTCGAAGGCTTCGGCATCACCGGCCACCGGGTGCCCGGTGCGCCCGGCATCTACGTGAACCTGTCGGATCCGGCCGGGCATGCGGCGCTGACCGGGCCGCGGGCGGATGACTTCGAGGGCCTGGGCAAGGTGGCGGCGCTCGGCATCAAGGTCAGCCGGCATTGCACCTACCACGGCCTGGCGCTGAACGTGGCGATGGACCTGAGCCCCTTCAGCGGCATCAACCCCTGCGGCTACGCCGGGCTGCAAACGGTCGACTTGGCTACACTGGGCGTCCGCACCGACTGGACCACCGCGGCGCAGCGGCTGGGCGACCGGCTGGTGTCGCACCTGAGCTGACCTCATTGCGCTGATCCGTCGGCCGCCCCTCGAAAGTACCCCCGATGTCGACCGAAAACGTCATCCACCAGGCCCAGGACGCGGCCCATTACGATGCGAGCGCCAAGCAGAAGGCGCAGGCCAAGACGGCCCGCATCCCGATCAAGATCGTCGCGGCCGAGACGCTGAAGAAGCCGGACTGGATCCGCGTGAAGGCCGGCTCGCCGACCACCCGCTTCTACGAGATCAAGCAGATCCTGCGCGAGCACAAGCTGCACACGGTGTGCGAAGAGGCGTCGTGCCCGAACATCGGCGAATGCTTCGGCAAGGGCACCGCCACGTTCATGATCATGGGCGACAAGTGCACGCGGCGCTGCCCGTTCTGCGACGTCGGCCACGGCCGGCCGGATCCGCTGGATGCCGACGAGCCGCTGAACCTCGCGAAGACCATCGCGGCGCTGCGCCTGAAGTACGTCGTGATCACGAGCGTCGACCGCGACGACCTGCGCGATGGCGGCGCCGCGCATTTCGTCGAGTGCATCCAGCGCACCCGCGAGCTGTCGCCGGACACCCGCATCGAGATCCTGACGCCCGATTTCCGCGGCCGCATGGACCGCGCGCTGGAGATCCTGAAGGCGGCACCGCCCGACGTGATGAACCACAACCTCGAGACCGCGCCGCGCCTGTACAAGGAAGCGCGCCCGGGCTCGGACTATGCGTACTCGCTGAACCTGCTGAAGCGCTTCAAGGAATTCGCGCCTCACGTGCCGACCAAGAGCGGGCTGATGGTGGGCCTGGGCGAAACCGACGAAGAGATCCTGCAGGTGATGCGCGACATGCGCGAGCACGGCATCGACATGCTGACGATCGGCCAGTACCTCGCGCCGAGCGGCCACCACCTGCCGGTGCGGCGCTACGTGCACCCGGACACCTTCAAGATGTTCGAGGACGAGGCACTGAAGATGGGGTTCACGCACGCGGCCGTCGGCGCGATGGTGCGTTCGAGCTACCACGCGGACCAGCAGGCCCACCAGGCCGGCGTCGCGAACGCCGTCTGATCAGGCCGGGTCGGCGAGCAGCTTGTCGACCAGGGCCTGCAGCGCCACGAAGTCCGGCGCGCCGACGTAGCGCTTGACGATCTCGCCGCGCTGGTTGATCAGCACGCTGGTCGGCGTGCCCTCGATGGGGCCGAAGCTGCGGGCGACCGCGCCGGTGTTGTCGATCACCACGGTGAACGGCAACCGCCGCGATTCGGCGAAGTGGATCACCGAGGCCGGCGGGTCGTAGCTCATCGCCACCGCCAGCGTCTCGAAGCCGCGCGCCTTGAACCGGTTGTGGGTGGCTGCCAACTGCGGCATCTCGTGCACGCAGGTCGTGCAGGTGGTGGCCCAGAAGTTGACCAGCACCACCTGCCCCTTCAGTTGCGCGACGCTGCTGCGGCTGCCATCCAGGCGGACGAACGCGGCGTCAGGCGCCATCTCCGGGCGCGCGAGGACCGAATACACCGCATAAGCCCCACAAGCCGCTGCCGCGATTGCCAGAACACTCAACGCGACGGCAAGATGGCGGGTCAATTTCATGGGATGTGATCGATGCAGCGGAGAAAGTTTACGTCAGCGGTGCTCGCCGGCCTGGGACAGGGGTTTGGCTTTCTGGCTTGGAGCGGGCAGGCCCAGGCGTTCAGCCTCAGCGAAGGCGATGCCACCGCGGGCATCCGGGCGGCGCTGGAGCGCGGCGCGGTGTCGGCCGTCGGCCTGCTCGGCAAGCCGGACGGTTTTCTGTCGAACCCGAAGGTGCACATCCCGCTGCCCGGCTTCCTGAACGACGCCGCGCGCTTCCTGAGGGCGACCGGGCAGCAACGGCGCGTCGACGAGCTGGAAACGGCGCTGAACCGCGCCGCCGAGGCCGCGGTGCCCGAGGCGAAGACGCTGCTGGTCGGCGCGGTGAAGAGCATGAGCGTCGAGGACGCCAAGGGCATTCTGACCGGCGGCGACGGCTCGGTCACGCAGTTCTTCTCGGCCAAGACGCGCGAGCCGCTGGGCGTGCGCTTCCTGCCGATCGTCAAGCGGGCGACCGAGAAGGTGTCGCTGGCCGACAAGTACAACGCGGTGGCCGGCAAGGCGGCGAGCTTCGGGCTGCTGAAGCCGCAGGATGCCAACATCCACAGCTACGTCACCGAGAAGGCGCTCGACGGGCTGTTCCTGATGATCGGCGAGGAAGAGCACAAGATCCGCGAGAACCCGGTCGCCACCGGGAGCGCGATCCTGAAGAAGGTGTTCGGCAGCCTCAAGTAGTCTTCGACAGCTCGAACATCAGCGCCGACGGCAGCGAGGTCAGGATCGCGTCGCGCCCGACGCGCGCCATGCTCAAGCCGCCGAAGCCCGAGATCTCGAAGGCATTGCCCTCTTCGATGATCTCGATGAACACCACATCGCCACCGGCCGAATCGACCTCGTTGCGCAGGTCGTTGAAGCGGTCGCCGCGCAGCACCGACTCGACGACGATCGCATGCGGCAGGCCGCTGCGGCAGAAGTCGCGGGCCTCCTCGATCGAGGTGACGAAATCCACCAGCAGGCCCATGTTGCGCACCGCGTCGCGCACCTGGATGCGCACGTCGCGCCGCGAGGCGACCACCAGCACATGGCTGCCAGCCAGCGGCTTGGTGCGCGCCGACGGCGCGAAGCCGCGGTCCAGTTCGAGGATGCTCAGGCCTTCGAGCTGCTCGCTGACGGTGCGCGGGAACTCGATCGACAGCGTCACGTGGCTGCCTTCGATCTTGCGCTCGATCGGCAGGCCCATCGTCCACGCGGTCTGTTCGAGCAGGCGCCAGGCGATCGAATCCAGCGGCGAGCCTTCTTCCACCGTGGCCGGCGGCAGGTCGGCCTGGTCTTCGGGCTGGTAGGCGAACTTGCTGACCAGCCGTGCATGCGTCGGCCAAGTCTTGATGTCGATGCGGTACTCGATGGTCGACTGCGCATGCAGCAGCGACCAGTCCAGCAACGCGTTGAACAGGCTGAACAGCAGCGAGGCGTCGACGATCACGTCGGCCGGCTTCAGCACCTGCTTGATGTGGATGCCGCGCGCCTGCGTCTCGGCGGCGCGCTGGGTCAGCACGTCCTTCAGCGTCTGCGTGAGCGGCAGCCGCTCATGGGTCTGGCGCAGCCGGCCGGAGGCCAGGCGGCCCAGTTGCTGGCCGGCGATGCTGATGGCGCGCGCCTTCTGCAGTTCTTCCACCAGGCAGCGCAGGCTGACGCGGTCGATGCGACCGGTACCGGCGAGGGTCGTGACGCGTTCGAGCGCGCTGGTCAGCGGCGTCGCCATCTCGGCGCTGAGCTCGTTGACCACGTCCCGCCAGTGATCGCCCTCGTCCGGTTCGTGGCCGGCGTCGCGGTGGGCGGGCGCGGCAGCGCGGTCGAGTTCGGTCATGTCCATGTTGGCGTYCCTGTCCGTGGATGAACGGCTTGTGCGGGTTTGTCACCCTTGGTTGCAAGTGTCGTTCAGGCAGGCAGCGGAGGACACCCCCCGAGCGCCCCAATCCCCCGACCTTGGGGGTGTCGCACGGGGCTGCCGTGTCAGTTACAGGACATGCTGGCGGCGCAGCTCAGCGCGCTCGGCGTCCGACCAACCGAACTCGGCCAGCACCTCGTCGGTGTGCTCGCCGAGGAGCGGCGGCGCGCGGCGGTATTGCACCGGGGTGCCGGACAGCTTCATCGGGCTCGCGACCACGCGCAGCGTGTCGGCCAGCGGGTGCGGCATCGGCACGGTCATGCCGCGGGCCTGCACCTGTGGATCGGCGAAGACCTCGGCCAGGTCGTTGATCGCGCCGCACGGCACCTTGGCGGCCTCGAGGGCGGACAGCCACTGCTGCTTCGGTCGGGCCCGGACGATCTCCTCCAGCAGCGGCACCAGCATTGCGCGGTGGCGCACGCGGTCGGCATTGCGGGCGAAGCGCGGATCGGCGGCCAGCTCCGGCCGGCCGGCCACCTCGCAGAACTTCGCGAACTGGCCGTCGTTGCCGACCGCCAGGATCATGTGGCCGTCCGAGGTCTCGAACACCTGGTAGGGCACGATGTTCTGGTGGGCGTTGCCGGCCCGCCGCGGCGCGGCGCCGGTGGCGAGGAAGTTGGCACCGAGGTTGGCGAGCATCGCGACCTGGGTGTCGAGCAAGGCCATGTCGACGGCCTGGCCCTGTCCGGTGGCATCGCGGTGGCGCAGCGCGGCGAGGATCGCGACGCTCGCGTACATGCCGGTGAAGAGATCCGCCACCGCGACGCCCACCTTCTGCGGGCCGCCGCCGGGCAGGTCGTCGCGCTCGCCGGTCACGCTCATCAGGCCGCCGATGCCCTGGATGGCGTAGTCGTAGCCGGCGCGATCGGCATAGGGGCCGGTCTGGCCGAAGCCGGTGATCGAGCAGTAGACGAGGCGCGGGTACAGCGCGCGCAGCGCCGCGGCGCCGAGCCCGTAGCGGGCCATGTCGCCGACCTTGAAGTTCTCGATGAAGACGTCGCACTGCGCTGCCAGCCGGCGGATCAGGGCCTGGCCCTGCGGCCGCGCGATGTCGACCGTGATCGAGCGCTTGTTGCGGTTGGTGCCGAGGTAGTAGGCCGCCTCGGCGGTGTCCTCACCGTCGCGGGCCTTCAGGAAGGGCGGGCCCCAGCCGCGGGTGTCGTCGCCGCCGCTGCCGTCGCGCAGCGGGCGTTCGACCTTGATCACGTCGGCGCCGAGGTCGGCGAGCGTCTGGGTGCACCAGGGGCCGGCCAGCACCCGCGACAGGTCGAGGATGCGGACGCCCGACAGCGGCTGCGGCGGGGAGGGGGGAGTGCTCATGCGGGCGATTGTGGCGCCGCGGGTCGGGATAATGGACCGATGCCGCTTGACCGAGTTTCCCGACTTTGCATCGCCGCGTGCGCGGCCCTGGCGGCCTGCACGCCGTCGCTCGACTGGCGCGAGGTCCGCCCCGTGGGCGCCGGCGTGCTCGCGTTGTTCCCGTGCCGGCCTGCGCAGGATGTGCGGGTGGTGGCCCTGGCCGGCAGCCCGCTGACGATGAGCCTGCAGTCCTGTCAGGCGGCCGGTGCGACCTTCGCGCTCAGCGTCACCGATGCGCAGGACCCCGCGCGCGTCGCCGCGACGCTCGACGCGCTGCGGGTGGCTGCCGCCGGCAACCTGGGCGGAGTCCCGGTCGTTGCCGCGGCCGCCTCGGTGTCC
>NZ_JBFUFQ010000220.1:0-9573 GCF_056403355.1 Rhizobacter sp. P2_H3
CGCCGATCCCTTGCCGCCGCCACCTCCACCACCGGCCACGCCGGCGACCAGCGTCGTCGAGCGACCCGCCAGTCCACCACCGCCGGTGTTGCGGCTGTAGCCCGCGGTGTTGATGCCGCCGCTGCCGCCGGTCGCGTTCGAGGTGATCATGGCCCGGTCCGGCAAGCCGGCTTCGGTGCCTGCGCCCACCCCCACGCCGACGCCCGAACCCACGCCCGGCCCCTGCTTGATGTCCGGCTTCAGCTGCACCGCCAGCGGCGCGCCGCTCAGCTCCTGCAGCTGGTCCTTCATCGCGAGCAGGCCGACGCCGGCCGCCTTGCGGCGCGCGCCTTCGATCTCGCCCGGCGGCTTGTTGGCCTGCGGCACGCGCGCCTCGGGGATCGGCTCCTTCATCTTCACCGGATCGGGCTTGGCCGGGATCGGCTTCGCCTGGTCAGGCTTGGCCTGCGGCACGGCCGCCTCGGCCGCATCCTTCGGCTTCTCCTGCACCTTGGGCGGCGGCGGCGGGGGCGGAGGCGTCTCCAGCACCAGCTTGGCCAGCCGCGGCGGCAGCTCGGCCTGTGCGGTGCGGTCGGGTTGCCGCACCGGCAGCCACGGCACGATCAGGAAGATCAGCAGGCACACGCCGACAGTGCGCTGGATGATGCGGCGAAAGCGCGCGTCGTCCTCGGGCACGCCGGCCCAGGGCATCACCCTGGGATTGAACGAAACGGTCGCCGCACTCATGCGCCCGCCTTCTGCCGCACGGCGAACGACATGTCGGTGAAGCTCGCGCGCGCCGCGGTGTACATGATCTTGCGCAGCAGCTGGTACGGGATGTCCTTGTCGCCCATGATCGTGAGCGCCTTGCCCTTGTCCTTGTTGGCCTCGCGGATCATCTCGCGGCCGGCCTGGATGTCGAGCTCGTCCTTCAGCGGCCCGATCAGGTCATCCTTCAGCCCCATCACGTCGGCCACGTTGGCGATCTTGCGGCCCTCGACGATGATCTCGGTGCCGCTCACCACCAGCACCACGTTCTGCTTCGGCTCCTTCTCGGCCGTCGACTGCGGCAGCTGAACGGCCTTCGGGCTCGGCAGCAGCTCGACGCCGGTCGCGTTCGAGAGCAGGAAGAAGATCAGGATCGTGAACACGTCGATCAGCGAGACGAGGTTCATGTCGAGCCCCGTCTGGTTGCGCGCGCGGCGCTCGGCCCGCTTCTGCAGCGGTGTCATCAGTGCCATGGCCCCCGTCCCTATCGCTTGACGACCGGCGCATCGCCGATCGAGATGTTGGGGAACATTTCGGTGTGCACCACCACCGCCCCCTTGGGCGTGGCGACGACGCGCACCGCATCCATCACCTGCACGAGCGCGTCGTACGAGGTGTTCGGCTCGGCCAGCACGCTGGCATCCACCTTGTCCGGAAACTTGACCTTGATCTGCTGGATCAGCGTCGACAAGGCCGCGGTGTCATACCCCTTCGCGTTGTTCGGGATGCGCTGGATCAGCCCGCCCAGGCGGTCGCCGACTTCCAGCGAATCCGGGCGCAGCACCACCTCCAGCTGAAGGTTGTCCACCTTCAGTTGCTCCACGCCGGAGTTCTTCGCCGGCAACGACAGGTCGATCACCGACAGCCTCGTGAACACGGCGGTCGACAGCAGGAACGGCACCAGCACCACGATCAGGTTGATGAACGCGGTGATCTCCAGGTGCGCCGTTTCCTTTCGCAGGCGACGACGAGCAGCCATCTCAGCGCGCTCCGGTGCTCTGCTCGGCCTTCAGGCGCTGCACCAGGTTCAGGAAGCTGATCTTGGCGGCCTCGAGGCCATCGACGATTTCGGCGGTCTTGGCCTGCAGGAACGAGTGCAGCAGCAGGAACGGGATCGCGACCATCAGCGCGAACGCGGTGTTGTTCATCGCGATCGAGATCGAGGCCGACAGCATCTCGGCCTTCTCGGCCGGGTTGACCTGCGCCACCGCGGTGAAGCCCTTGATCAGGCCCATGATCGTGCCCAGCAGGCCGACCAGCGTGATCACGTTCGCGAAGGTCGCGATGTAGTGCGTGCGCTTCTCCAGGCGCGGCACGATTTCCATCATGCCCTCTTCCATCGCCGCGTCGAAGTCTTCACGGCGGCCCGGGCTCTGCATGCGGGTCAGGCCGTAGTTGACGATCTTGCCGATCGCGGCATCGGAATTCGCGGTGACGTTCTGGACTTCCTTGAAGCGGCCGTTCTGCAGCATCGGCAGCACGTGCGACCAGAGCTTGCGGTTCTCGCTGCGCGCCTTGTTCAGCACGATGTAGCGCTCGATCCCGATCGCCAGGCCGATCGCCATGATCAACAAGCTCGGATAGATGAACAAGCCGCAATCCTGGAAAAACTTCACTGCTGTGTTGAACGCATTCATCTCTGATCTCCGATGGAAACTTCTCTGTGATTCGACAAAAAACGGCAGGCCCGCAAGCGTGACTACTTGGCGGCTGCGGTGGGTGTGGCGCCAGCCACCGGCTGCGTCAGCGTGTCGTACTGGACCTGGCGGCGGAACACGTCGCGGTCGACCGGCGCGAGCGCCTCGTCGAGCACGCTGACGGCGGGGCGGCCGCTCTGGTCGCCGGCGAGCGGCTTCTTCCACGGCACGATGTACAGCACCTTCGGCAGCTCGCGGTTGCCGATGATCTGCGAGCCCTTGATGTCGGCGCGGTCCTGCGCCCAGGCCGGCGCGAGGCCCGCGGCGATCAGCATCGCGAACACCGCGGCCACCGTCAATGGCGCGCGCAAGGGGTCTCGGGACTTCATGGTTTTTCCTTCCGGTTCGCAGCCGCGGCCGGCGCGGGCGCCGCGGCAGGCTGCTTACGATTCTTCAGATCTGCGACCCATTTGGTCACCGTGGCATCGCCACCCGGAGTCAACGCAAGATACCGGCCATACATGTCTGCGGCCTGTGCAACATCCCACAGATACAGGTCGTACAGGATGCCGAGGTTCAGCAGCGGCGCTGCATAGCCGGCATCGAGCGCGATGGCGCGCTCGTAGGCGTCCTTGGCCTTCGGGAACTGGCCTTGCTGGCGGTAGGTGATGCCGAGCTGGTTGAAGTACAGCGGCTGCTTCGGGTTCAGGCGCACGGCCTGCTCCAGCTCGCCGGCCGATTCGGGCAGCTTGCCGGCCTGGCGGTAGATCACGCCGAGGTTGGCATGTGGGCCGCCGAGCTCCGGGTTGGCCTGCGCGATGGCCTTGAAGCCGCGCTCGGCTTCTTCCATGCGGCCGGCACGCAGCGCGCGGCGGGCGTCGTCGTAGCTGCGTTGCAGCGCGGGGGCGACCGGGGCTTCGGGCTCGGGGCGGGCGATGACCGGGGCGGCAGCGGACGCGACGGTGGCGGGTGCCGAGGCCGATGCGGCCGGTGCCGAGGCCGCCTTGGCCGGCATCACGGCATCGCGCAGGGCCTGCAGCGGCTGCTGGATCGTCGAGCAGCCGGCGAGGGCCAGCAACATCACGAGGGTCAGGTGGCGCTCAGCGAATCGCATCGACGACTCCTTCGCTGCGTTCGCTCTTGCCATAGCGCAACGGCCTGATCTCGCCCAGCGCCTTGAAGCTGCTCTTCACCCACTGGTCGTAGATGCCATTGGTGGTGCGCCGCGCATTCAGCTCATGCAGCTCGGTGGCCTTCTCCTCGAACGGGTAGGCCTGCTCTTCCAGCATCACGTTGTACTGCTCCAGTTCGAGCTTCGACAGCTTCTTCGGGCGCTGCGAGTTGACGAGCGCCTTGCCGAAGTCCTGGTAGAGCGCCGCGATCTGGTAGGTCGCCGCGGTCGTCACGTCGGCCACGCCGTAGTCGGCAGCCACCGTGTAGGCCTTCAGCGATTCCTCCAGCCGCGCCTTCTTGTTCTTCAGCGCCGCAGCCAGCGGCTCGACCAGCTGCACCTTGCGGTAGCTGTCGGCCACCGGCGCCGCCATCGCGAGCGCCGCAGTCGCGCCCAGGTAGCGCGTGCGGTTCGTGCGCGCCGCGCCACCGGCCTGGTCGACCTGGTAGATCTCCTTCATCCAGGTGAACTCGCGGGCCGCGTTGCCGTCGTCCTTCGCGATCTTCGCCAGGCGGTACCGCGCCTCGACCGAAGCCTCGAACGACATGCCACCCTGCTTCAGGTAGCGCTCGTAGGCCTTGCCGGCGTTCGCACGCGATCCGGCCTTCTCGTACATCTCGGCCGATTGCCACAGTGCATCGCGCGCCAGCGCCGGATCCTTGTTGGTGGCGGCGAAACGCTCGTACTCGCCGGCCGCCAGCGCCCACTGGCCCCGCTCGGTGTAGGCCAGCGCGAGCTTGTTGCCCACGTCGGCCTGCAGCGGATGGTTCGGGTAGCGCTTGCGGAAATCTTCCAGCGTGCGGCTCGCGCCGTCCCAGTCCTTCAGGCCGATCATCGCGGCCGCCGCATCGTACTGCGCCGGTGCCGCCACGCTCGACTGCGGCGCCACCGTGGCCACGCGCGTGAAGTGCTTCACCGCCTCGACCAGCTGGCCCTTGCTGCGCGCCTGCTCGCCCTGCTTGTAGATCGATGCCGCCTGGCGTTCGACCAGGTCCTTGCGCGCCGGATCGTTCGCCGGCGCGAGCGCCAGCACCTCGCCGTACGCCTGCTCGGATTGATCGAACTCGCCGCGCTCGAACGAGCTGTGCGCGATCACGGTCCAGGCCACGCGCCGGTTCGCCGGCTCGGCCGGCGGTTGCAGCGCCAGCACCTGCCGGGCCACCGTCGCCGCACGCGCCTGGTCGCCCAGCGCGAACAGCTTCTCCGCCGCGTTGGTCAGCACCGGGCCGCTGCGCTTGTCGCCCGGGTTCGCGTTCGCGAAGCGCAGCGCGCTCTCGACGCTCTCCTTCTGCAGCGCCGGCAGCTCGGCCGGCGTCGCCTTCTTCTCCTGCGCGGCATAGCTCAGCAGCGCGGCATAGCCCGCATCGGCGCTCTTCGCGTGCAGCGGGTAGCCATAGGCGGTCTTCTCGTACTCGGGCGCGGCTTCCTTGAAGCGCCCGTCCTCGTACAGCAATTCGGCCAGCAGGAAGTTGTTCTGCGCCGCCTCCGGGTCCTTCGGGAACGACGTGAGGTAGCTGCGGTACCACTTCACCGCCTCTTGATAGTCGGCGGTCGATTTGCTCTTCTGAGCCTGCGAGTGATAGTGCTGGGCCAGCTCGGCAAGATTCGTCTTGACCAGCGGCTGCGCGTTCTCCTGCCAGGCGGCCGAGTTCTGCCGGCTGAACTCGCTGTCGACGCCGTAGCGCTCCACGTACTCCTTCTTCGCGTCGAGCGCCATCGCGCCGAAGCCGTTCTGCTGGTAGATCGCGATCACGCGAGCCTGCATCAGCGGCGACTGGCCGTGCAGCGGGTCGCGGCGCGCGAACGCGCTGAAGGTGTCGGCGGCGTCCTTCGGCCGGTCCTGCCGCAGGTACAGCTCGCCCAGCTGCTGGTAGACGCGCCACTCGTAGGCGCGGCGCTCCGGCGTCGTCATGTAGGCGGGGATGCTCTCGGCGCCCTGCAGGTTCTCCAGGCTCAGGCTCGCCACGCGGAAGGTGTCCTCCACCAGCTCGCGGTCGCCGCGCGTCAGGCCGGGCAGCGTCTCCAGCTCGCCGTCGTCCTTGCGGCCGCCGAGCTTCAGGTCGAGCACGCCGAAGAACGGGTGCAGCGCATCGTCGAGCCGGCCCAGCTTGAACAGCGACCAGCCCTGCATGTACAGCGCGCGATCGCGGAACGGGTTCGACGAATCGCCCTGCAGCACGGTGCCGTAGGCCTGCTCGGCCTTCGCGTAGTCGCGCGTCGAGAACAGCAGCTCGCCGCGACGGAACTGCGCCTCGTCGCGGTAGATCGTCTTCGGGTACTTCGCGACCAGGTCGTCGAGCGTCTTCAGCGCGAGCTCGAGCTCGCCGCCCTGCTCCTGCGCACGCGCCAGCTGGTACAGCACGCGGTCGTTGGTCTCGTCCTGCGGGTAGGTCTTCAGGAACTCCTGGTAGCGCGCGGTCGCGGCCTTGTAGTCGGGCGTGCCGTTCGGCGTCTGCTGGCCGGCGGCCAGGCGGTTGTCGGCACCGTCCATCTCCAGGTCGCCCAGGCGGCGCATCGCCTCGGCGCGCTRCGTGGCCTTCGGCGCGGCCTTCAGGAACTCGGTGTAGGCGGCGATGGCCTGGTTCTCGTCGGCCTTCACGCCGTTGTCTTCCGCGACGGTGATCTCGCGGCCGGACATCGACTTCAGGGTCGGCTGGTCATCGCCGGGCAGCGTCTTCTTGCCGGCACAGGCGGCAAGCCCGAGCAGCATCAGCAGCGCCAGACTATGGCTTGGGCGGCGCATTGGCGGGTTCCAGTTGCTTGTTGGCCTGGCTCGCGGCGCGGTCGTACAGCTGTGCGACGGCGAAGCGGGCCTGCGTGGTGTATTCGACCAGCCGGTCCTTCTGCTGCACGAGCTCGCTCACCGCCAGCTCCTGCACGAACTGCTGCTGCTCGGTGCTCAGCGCGGCCACGCGCGGCAGCAGCGCCTCGATGGCCTTGCCGAGCTCGGCGATGCGCGCGGCGAAGGCATCGAACTTGGCCGGCTCGTCCTGCTGCGCCTGCGCAAGCGCCGCATCGACGCGGCGCGTGTCGGCCAACGCCTCGGTGGTGGTGCGCGCGCTCTTCTTGGCGTCCCACAGGTGCTGCGGGTACTCCTGCGCGAGGCGCCAGGTCAGCGCGCCGGACGCGAGGCGGAAGCGCTCGCGCGCCGCCACCGCTTCGGGCATGTCGCCGGCCTTCTCGAGCGTCGCGCGGATGTGCTCGACGCGCGCCTGCAGCGCCACCTGCTGTTCATCGGCCAGCGCTGCGGGGTCTTCCTCAGTCTCGATGCGGGCGAGTTCGGCGGTGATCGCGTCGAGCCGCTTCTGCAACACATCCAGCCCGCCGTCGGCCGCCTTCGCGCGCACCTTCGGCAGCCGCTCGGCATAGGCCTGGCGGCGGTTGGCGAGCATGTCGCTGAACACACTGAGGTTGTCCTGCCACTGCAGCAGGTTGCTGCGCAGGAACTGCAGGTCGCGCCAGTTCTTGAAGGCTTCCTGGAACGAGTGCTGCGCGAGCAGCGGCGCCAGGTGGTTGGCGTGCGGCATCTCGGGCAGCTCGCCGATGTTCCAGAACCAGCCCATCTCTTCGCCGGGATTGCGCTCGAGCAGGCCGTCGAGCAGCTTGCCGGCGCGGATTGCGGTGATCGACTGGTCGAGGTTGGCGTTCTCGCGCTCGAACGACGCGATGGCCTCGTTGTAGCGGTCGAGCGACTGGCCGCTCGCACCGGCCTCGGCATAGGCATACGGCACCGCGATCATCGCCTCGAGCACGGCCGAATCGCCCGGGTCGCGCAGCGCCAGCTCCTGCCACGGCACCAGCGCCCGCTTGGGCTGCTTCAGCGCGGCCTGGGCCCAGCCGAAGCCGAGCAGCGCCTTGTTGGCCTGCATGCCGTTCAGGCGCACGCGCTCCAGGTGGATCAGCGCGGCCTCGGGCTTGTTTTCCTGCAGCGCGGCGAAGCCGAGCGCGACGTTGGCCTTGTCGCGCAGGCTGCGCGTTTCCTCGTCGGGCGCGGGCGCCGTGCCGAGGGTCTCGAGCAGCTGGTTGCCGCGCTCCGCGTCACCGGTGCGGATCAGCGCGACACCCAGGTTGAAGCGCGCATAGCGCGTCGCGTTGGTGCCGCCGGGCATCTTGCCCGGATCGGGCAGCTTGGCCATCGCCTCCAGCTGCGCCGCGGCGCCGGCGAAATCGTTGCGCGCCATCAGCACGTTGGCACTCAGCAGCCCGCGCTCTTCCTCGAGCTCGGGCGGCAGGTTCTTCTCGATGCGGCCCAGCGCCTCTTCGGCCTCGGGCAGGAAGCCGCGCTGGTAGCGGATCTTCGCGAGGTAGAACCAGGCGCGGTCGCGCACCGCCGGCGTCGCGCCCTTCTCGATCAGCTGCGCGAAGATCTCGCCGGCCTCGCGGTGCAGGCCGTACGACAGCAGCAGGCCACCGCGCAGGATCTCGGCTTCATCGGCATGGTGCGAGACGCGGCCGAAATGCTGCGACACCATCAGCCCGGTGATCGACGAGAAATAGCGGCCCTGGTAGAACTGGTACAGCGTCTCGCCGTAGTACGGGTCTTGCACCCGGTGCGGCGGCAGCGGCTCGGCGGCGAGGACCATGCCCGATAGCGAGCCGGCGAGCCACGCCACGGCGCCCAGGCGCAGCAGGTGTGCGGGAACGTTGCGAAGGCGCATGGCGGCTTACTGCCAGACCTTGACTTCGAACTCCGGCTGCAGCTTGCCGGTGTTGTCCTTGATCTGCAGCTCGATGTACTTCGGGTCGGTGGTCTTGTCGAACTTGACGGTCGCGCCGCGCTTGTAGTCGCGGAAGTGCGGGCCGCCGCCGGTGAACACCGCGACGATCTGGTGCTCGCCGGCCTTCAGGTTGCCGAGGAACACGCGCTGCACGCCGCCGCGGTGCAGGGCCTTCACCTCCAGCGGGGTGTAGAGGTAGTTCGCGACGACCTTGTCGTCGAGCTTCACCTGCACCGAGCCGAGCTCGAACATCTTGCCCACGTMCATCGAGACGAACACCGCCACCTGCGTGTTGGCGGGGAACAGCAGTTCCTCCTCCAGCACCAGCAGGTCGCGGTTCAGGCGGATCACGTCGCCCTTCAGGTCCTGGATGCGGCCGTCGAGGCTGGCGGCTGACGATGCGGCGGCGGCCGGGGCCATGGCGGCTTCGGGAGCGCTGGCGGCCGGGGCCGGCGCCGGTGCCGCATCGGCCGCGAAGGTGGCGCCGCACGACAGTCCCAACAGTCCCGCCAGGCATCCGGCAGCCAGCAGGCTGCGACTACGTTTGAACATGGGCGCGGTCTTTCTCAAAAGGTGGCCGAGACGAACAGCTCGAGGACGTTCGCGTCGAACGAATACAGGCTGTGGGTGCGGATGTCGGTGAAGTTCTTGTAGCGGAATCGCATGAACTGGTACTGCGCGTTCCACTTGATGTCGTACTTGTCGGCGATCTTGCCGGCGGCGTAGGTGGCCTTCGCGCCGACGCTCACGTCGTTGAAGTCGCTCAGCTGCTTGTTGCGCGACACGTAGCGCGTCTCGCTCTGCGCGTTGTCGGCGTAGAACAGCGCCTGCTTCTGCGTGTTGKAGCGCACGAAGCCCTCGCCCAGCCATTGCGCGCCGAAGTAGCGGGTGTAGCCCAGCTCCAGCGTGTGCGCCTTGATCTCCCAGTTGTCCCAGAAGTAGCGGTACTCGGCGCGCAGCGCGGCGCGTTGCTCGCCCTGCCCGATGTCGCCGATGGCGCGCAGCTTCAGCGCGCGGCTCGAGCGGGTGCGCGGGTAGCGCTCCTGCACCAGGGTGCCGAACACCTGGGCCACGCGGTACGGGTTGCCGAGGTAGCCGTTGTCGGAGACCGCCTCGAGGTTCGCGCTCGCGAGCCAGCGCGGCGTCAGGATCTGCGTGACGCCCAGGCGATAGCGCCAGTGCTGCGCACGGTCGAACATGCCCTCGTAGCGCGAGCCGACCTGGTCGGCACCGCGCGTCGCGCCGAGGCTGATCGTCGTCATGCCGCCGAACACCTCCTGCGAGACGTCCAGGCTCACCG
>NZ_JBFUFQ010000221.1:0-9557 GCF_056403355.1 Rhizobacter sp. P2_H3
TCGACAGCGCGGCGAACTGCGTGGTCGTCAGCGCATTCAGGTAGTCGGTGTGCAGCGCACCGATCTGCGGTCCGGTCAGCGACCCGATCTGCGCCGTCGTCAGCGCCGCGAACTGGTCGGAGCCGAGCGCCTCCACCTGCGCCGGCGTCAGTGCGCGGAACGCGGCCGAGCTGAGCGCGCGCAGGTCGTTGGTCTCCAGCGCCAGCATCTGCTCGGGCGTCAACGCCGCCGCCTGCGTGGCAGTCAGCGCAGCGGCCTGGGCCGTCGTCAGCGCGGCGATCTCGGCGGTCGTCAGCGTGGCGACCGAGCTGGCCGCCAGCCCCTTGATCGCGGCGGTGCTGATCGCCGCCCAATCCGCCGTCTCGAGCGCTGCCACCTGCGTGGCCGACAAGGCCGCCACCTGGGCCGACGAAAGCGCCGCGAACTGCGCCGTGCTCAGCGCCGTCAGGTCGTCGGTGTTGAACGAGCCCACTTGCGCCGGCGTCAGCGATGCGATCTGCGCGCTGGTCAGCCCCGCGAGCTGCATCGAGGTCAGCGCGTCGATCTGCGACGCGCTCAGGGCACGGAACGCGGCCGAGCTCAGCGCGCGCAGGTCGGCCGTCTCGATCGCCGCGACCTGGTCGGTCGACAGCGCTGCGATCTGCGCGGAATTCAACACCGAGGCCTGTGCGGTGGTCAGCGCGGCGATCTCATCGGTCGTCACCGCGGCCAGCGCCGTCGGGTCGATGCTGCGGATCGCCGCTGTCGTCAGCGCCGCCCAGTCGGCCGTCGGCAATGCGGCCAGCTGCGCGCCGCTCAACGCCGCGGCCTGCGCCGAGTTGAGGGCGGCGAACTGCTGCGTCGACATCTGCTGCAGGTCGTCGGTGCCGAGGATCGCCACCTGCGCCACCGTCAGCGTGGCGACCTGCGCGGTGGTCAGCGCGCCGATCTGCGTCGGCAGCAGCCCGTCGAACTGCGCGGTCGTCAGCGCACCCAGCTGGGCGGTGCTCAGTTGCGTCACTTGCGTGGTGGTCAGTGCGTCGAGCTGCGCGGCCGACATTCCGCGCAACGCCGCCGTGGTCAGCGCCCGCAGGTCGGCACTCTCCAGGTGCGAGATCTGCTGCGTGGTCAACGCCGCGGCCTGCGCGCTGTTCAGCGCGGCGAACTCGGCCGTCGTCATCGCGTTCAGCGAGGTGGTCGACAGCGCGGCGATCTGCGCCGGCGTCAGCGCCGCCACCTGCACGGTGGTCAGCAGGCTGATCTCCTGCGTCGTCAGCGCCGCGAGTTGCGCGCTGCTCCAGCCGCGGATCGCGGCGGTGGTCAGCGCGCGCAGGTCGGCCGTCTCCAGGTTGGCCGCCTGCGTGGTCGTGATCGCACCCGCCTGCGTCGCCGACAGCATCGCGAACTGCGCGGTCGTCAGCGCGTTCAGCTCGGCCGTCGTCATGCCGGCGATCTGCGCCGTCGTCAGCGCCTGCACCTGGGCATCGGTCAGCGCGCCGGTGCTGGACGTCGGGGTGGCCGGCGTCGTCGGCGCGGTCGAGCCGCCGCTGCCGCCGTCGGACGAGAACAGGTCCCGCCAGGCCGAGGGCAGCAGCTTGCTCACCAACCACTTGACGAAGCCGAATTTCATGCGTTCAGGGGTGCGGGTGACTCGCGTGACTGCGCGGCACGCACTTCAGGGAGTGCGTGCCGCGCCATCGGTTGCCGTGATCAGATCAGCGGGCCGATGTTCTTCAGGTGCTCGTCGTCGGCCAGCAGCTTGTGGTCGACGTGCACCGCGGCATGCGCCGTGGTCTGCGTCGCCGCCACCGTCGGGGCGCTGCTGCCGCCCAGCACGTCGGCCGTCGGCGCCGCCAGCACATCGGCCAGCTGCACCGGCAGTTCCTTGGCTGCCGTGGCATCGGTCGCCGCGGCCTTGCCGAACCACACGTCCGCCATGTCGTGCTTGGCGCCGTCGGCCGTCGTGTAGCTCGACACCAGGCCCAGCAGGTTGCCGTTCTGCACCGTCGTGCCGCTCGCGGCATGCAGGTCCAGCGAGACGATCCCGAAATCGGCCAGGCCCTTCAGCTCGCCCGCCTCGGAGATGCCGTCCTGGTTGGCATCGACCCACACCTTCAGCTTGTCGAAGTTCGCGTCCGTGGCGCTCAGCTTGCCGTCGTGGTTCGTGTCCTCGATCTTCATGGCCTCGTAACCGTTGCCGGCGCGGGTGCCGTCGGCCTTCACGGTCGCGACGCCGAACAGCTCGGTGCCGTCGTTGATCTTGCCGTCGCCGTTGCGATCCATCACCAGGATGCCGTCCGTCGAAGAGGCCCAGCCCACCTTGTTGGCATGGCCGGTGGCGTTCAGGTCGAAGTTGACGCCGTGCGCCGCCGACACCGTCGAGACGCCGTCACCGTTCAGGTCCAGCACGATCGGCGAGGCCGCCATGAAGGCATCCAGCTGCGGTGACGACATCACCGCGATGTCCTGCCCTTCGAAGGCCGCGATCTGCGTCATCGACATCGCCGCGATGTCCTGGGTCTCCAGCGCCATCGTCTGCGTGGTCGTCAGCGCGATGACCTGGTCGGTCGTCAGCGAATGCACCTGGGCGGTGGTGAACGCGGCGATCTGCGTCGCGCTCAGCGCCTGGAAGGTGTCGGTCGTGATGGCCTGGACCTGGTCGGTCGTCAGCGACTGGATCGCGGCCGTGCTCAGTGCACGCAGGTCCGCGGTTTCCAGGTTGCCGATCTGCGTGACCGTCAGCGACTGGATCTGCGCCGTGTTCATCACCAGGAACTGCGAGGCGGTGAACGCGTTCAGGTCGTCGGTGGCCAAGTGCGAGATCTGCGAGGTCGTCAGGTTGCTGACCTGGCCGCCCAGCGAGGAGAGCTGCGTCGTGGTCAGTTCGCCCAGCTGCGCATCCGTCAGGGCGCGCAGCGAGGTCGAGGTCAGCGCACGCAGGTCCTGCGTCTCGATCACCGAGATCTGGTCGGTCGTGATGCCGAGCACCTGGGTCGCCGACAGCGACGCATAGTGCGCCGTGGTCAGCGCCTGCAGGTCGTCGGTGGCCATCGTGCCGATCTGCGACGCCGTCAGCGAAGCCGACTGCGCCGTGGTCAGCGCCGCGAACTGCGTGCCGGTCAGCGCGTTCAGGTCGTCACTCGACAGGCTGGAGATCTGCGTCGTGGTCAGCGAAGCGACCTGCGCCGTGGTCAGCGCACCGAACTGGTCGGAACCCATCGCATCCAGCTGGGCGGTGCTCAGCGAACGCAGCGCCGCGGTGCTCAGCGCACGCAGGTCGTCGGTCTGCAGGCCGGCCATCTGGTCGGAGGTGAGCGTCTGCACCTGGGCCGACGAGAAGACCGCGAACTGGCTGGTCGTCAGCGCGTTCAGGTCGTCCGTGGTCAGCGTGCCGACCTGGCTGGCCGTCAGCGCCGCCACCTGGCCGGTGGTCAGTGCCGCCATCTGGTCGGAGGTCAGCGCCGCCAGCTGGTCGGAGTCCAGCGCGCGGATCGCGTTGGTGCTCAGCGCGCGCAGGTCGGCCGATTCCAGGTTCGGCATTTGGTCGGTCGTCAGCGCATGCGCCTGGGCCGTGGTCAGTGCCGCATAGTGCGCGGTGGTCAGCGCACGCAGGTCGTCGGATTGCAGGCCGGCGATCTGGCTGGCCGTCAGCGACGTCACCTGGGCCGTCGACAGCGCCGCGAACTGCGCGGTGCCGAAGGCGTTCAGGTCGTCGGTGACCAGGTTGCTCAGTTGCGCGGTCGTCATCGCCGCCACCTGGGCCACCGTCAGCTGGCCCATCTGGTCGGAGCTCAGCGCATCGATCTGCGCCGTGCTCATGTTGGCGATGGCCGAGGTGCTGATGGCACGCAGGTCCGACGATTCCAGGTGCGGGATCTGGTCGGAGGTCAGCGAAGCCACTTGCGTCGTCGACAGGATCGCGAACTGGGCGGTGCTCAGCGCGTTCAGCGAGTCGGAGCTCAGCGAAGACAGCTGGGTGGTCGTCAGTGCGCCCACTTGCGCGGTCGTCAGCGATGCCACCTGGTCCGAGGTGAGGGCTGCGAACTGGTCGCTGTTCAGGCCACGGATGCCGGCGGTGCTGATGGCACGCAGGTCAGCCGACTCCAGGTGCGGGATCTGGTCGCTGGTCAGCGCGCCGACTTGCGCGGTCGACAGCGCGGCGTAGTGCGCCGTCGTCATCGCACGCAGGTCGTCGGTCTGCAGGCCGGCCACCTGGCCGACCGTCAGCGAAGCGACCTGGGCGGTCGACAGCGCAGCGAAGTCGGCGGTGTTCAGCGCGTTCAGGTCGGTGCTGGTCAGGTTCGACAGCTGCGAGGTGGTCAGCGCAGCGACCTGGGCGGTCGTCAGCTGGCCCATCTGGTCGGAGGTCAGCGCATCGACCTGCGCCGTGGTCCAGTTGCGGATCGCGGCGGTGCTCAGCGCACGCAGGTCGGCCGATTCCAGCGTCGGGATCTGGTCGGTGGTCAGCGCGGCGGCCTGGGCGGTCGACAGCGTCGCGAACTGCGTCGTCGTCAGCGCGTTCAGGTCGTCGGTGCCCAGTTGCGACAGCTGGGTCGTCGTCAGGGCCGCCACTTGCGCGGTCGTCAGCGCAGCGAACTGGTCGCTGGTCAGGGCGCCGAGCTGGTCGGAGTTCAGCTGGCGCAGCGCGGCGGTGCTGATCGCACGCAGGTCGGCCGATTCCAGGTTCGGCAGCTGGTCGCTGGTCAGCGCGGCCACTTGCGTGGTCGTCAGCGCGGCGAAGTGCGCCGTGGTCAAGGCGCGCAGGTCGTCCGACTGCAGGCCGGCGATCTGCGTGGCCGTCAGCGACACGACCTGGGCGGTCGACAGCGCGGCGAAGTCAGCCGTGTTCAGCGCGTTCAGGTCGTCGGTGACCAGGTTGCTCAGCTGGGCCGTCGTCAGCGCGGCGACTTGCGCCGTCGTCAGCTGGCCCATCTGGTCGCTGGTCAGTGCATCGACCTGTGCGGTGCTCCAGTTGCGGATCGCGGCGGTGCTCAGGGCACGCAGGTCCGACGACTCCAGGTGCGGGATCTGGTCGGAGGTCAGCGAGGCGGCCTGCGCGGTCGACAGGATCGCGAACTGGGCGGTGCTCAGTGCGTTCAGCGAGTCGGAGGTCAGCGAGGACAGCTGGGTGGTCGTCAGCGCGCCCACTTGCGCGGTCGTCAGCGACGCGATCTGGTCGGAGGTCAGCGCAGCGAACTGGTCGCTGTTCAGGCCGCGGATGCCGGCCGTGCTGATGGCACGCAGGTCGGCCGATTCCAGGTGCGGGATCTGGTCGCTGGTCAGCGCGCCGACTTGTGCGGTCGACAGCGCGGCGTAGTGCGCCGTCGTCATCGCACGCAGGTCGTCGGTTTCGAGGCCGGCCACCTGGCCGACCGTCAGCGAAGCGACCTGGGCGGTCGACAGCGCAGCGAAGTCAGCGGTGTTCAGCGCGTTCAGGTCGGTGCTGGTCAGGTTGGTCAGCTGGGTGGTCGTGAGGCCCGCCACTTGCGCGGTCGTCAGCTGGCCCATCTGGTCCGAGGTCAGCGCGTTCAGCTGGTCGGTGTTCCACGAGCGCAGTGCGGCGGTGCTCAGCGCACGCAGGTCGGCCGATTCGAGGTGCGGGATCTGGTCGGTGGTCAGCGACGCGACTTGCGCGGTCGACAGGATCGCGAACTGGGCGGTGCTCAGCGCGTTCAGCGAGTCGGAGGTCAGCGAAGACAGCTGGGTGGTCGTCAGCGCCGCGACTTGCGCGGTCGTCAGCGATGCCACCTGGTCCGAGGTGAGGGCTGCGAACTGGTCGCTGTTCAGGCCACGGATGCCGGCGGTGCTGATCGCACGCAGGTCAGCCGATTCCAGGTGCGGGATCTGGTCGCTGGTGAGCGCGCCGACTTGCGCGGTCGACAGCGCGGCGTAGTGCGCCGTGGTCATCGCACGCAGGTCGTCGGTTTCCAGGCCGGCGACCTGGCTGACCTTCAGCGCGGCGACCTGGGCGGTCGTCAGCGCGGCGAAGTCGGCCGTGTTCAGCGCGTTCAGGTCTTCGGTCGTCAGGTTCGCCAGCTGGGCGGTCGTCAGGCCGGCGACCTGCGCGGTCGTCAGCTGGCCCATCTGGTCGGAGCTCAGCGCGTTCAGCTGGTCGGTGTTCCACGAACGCAGCGCGGCGGTGCTCAGCGTGCGCAGGTCGGACGATTCCAGCGTCGGGATCTGGTCGGTGGTCAGCGACGCGACTTGCGTGGTCGACAGCGCGGCGTACTGCTGCGTCGTCAGGGCGCGCAGGTCGTCGCTGTTCAGCGTCGACAGCTGCGTGGTCGTCAGGGCCGCGACCTGGCCGGTCGTCAGCGCGCCGATCTGGCTCGAGTCGAGGGCGGCCAGCTGGTCGCTGTTCAGCGCGCGGATCGCGGTGGTGCTGATGGCGCGCAGGTCGGCCGATTCGAGGTTCGGGATCTGGTCGGTCGTCAGCGCACCGACCTGGGCCGAGTTCAGCGCGGCGTACTGCGCGGTGGTCAGCGCACGCAGGTCATCGGACTGCAGGCCCGCGATCTGCGTCGGCGTCAGCGAGGCGACCTGGGCGGTCGACAGCGCGGCGAACTGCGCGGTGTTCATCGCGTTCAGGTCGTCGGTGACCAGGTTGCTCAGCTGGGCGGTCGTCAGGCCGGCGACCTGCGAGGTCGTCAGCTGGCCCATCTGGTCGGAGGTCAGCGCGTCGACTTGCGCGGTCGTCCAGTTGCGGATCGCGGCGGTGCTCAGGGCGCGCAGGTCGGCCGATTCCAGGTGCGGGATCTGGTCGGTGGTCAGCGCGGCGGCCTGGGCGGTCGACAGGATCGCGAACTGGCTGGTCGTCAGCGCGTTCAGGTCGTCGGAGCCGAGGCTGGCGAGTTGCGCCGGCGTCAGCGCCGCCACCTGGGCGGTCGTCAGCGCAGCGAACTGGTCGCTCGTCAGGGCACCCAGCTGGTCGGAGTTCAGCTGGCGCAGCGCGGCGGTGCTGATGGCGCGCAGGTCGGCCGATTCCAGGTTCGGGATCTGGTCGGTGGTGAGCGCCGCGACCTGCGCGGTGTTCAGCGCGGCGTACTGCGCCGTCGTCAGGGCACGCAGGTCATCGGATTGCAGCCCGGCGATCTGCGTCGCGGTCAGGCCGGCGACTTGCGCGGTCGACAGCGCGACGAACTGCGCGGTGTTCAGCGCGTTCAGGTCGTCGGTCACCAGGTTGCTCAGCTGGGCGGTCGTCAGGGCGGCCACTTGCGCGGTCGTCAACTGGCCCATCTGGTCGGAGGTCAGCGCATCGACTTGCGCGGTCGTCCAGTTGCGGATCGCGGCGGTGCTCAGGGCACGCAGGTCGGCCGATTCGAGCGTCGGGATCTGGTCGCTCGTCAGTGCAGCAGCCTGGGCGGTCGACAGGATCGCGAACTGGTTGGTCGTCAGCGCGTTCAGGTCGCCGGTGCCCAGCGTGGACAGCTGGGTCGTCGTCAGGGCAGCCACTTGCGCGGTCGTCAGGGCGGCGAACTGGTCGCTGGTCAGCGCACCGAGCTGGTCGGAGTTCAGCTGGCGCAGCGCCGTCGTGCTGATCGCACGCAGGTCGGCCGATTCGAGGTTCGGCAGCTGGTCGGTGGTCAGCGCGGCGACCTGGGCGGTCGTCAGCGCGGCGAACTGGGCGGTGCTCAGCGCGCGCAGGTCATCGGATTGCAGGCCGGCGATCTGGGTCGGCGTCAGCGCGGCGACCTGGGCGGTGGACAGCGCGGCGAACTGCGCGGTGTTCAGCGCGTTCAGGTCGTCGGTGACCAGGTTCGACAGCTGGGCGGTCGTCAGCGCGGCGACCTGCGAGGTCGTCAGCTGGCCCATCTGGTCGGAGGTCAGCGCATCGACCTGGGCGGTCGTCCAGTTGCGGATCGCGGCGGTGCTCAGCGCACGCAGGTCGGCCGATTCCAGGTGCGGGATCTGGTCGGTCGTCAGCGACGCGGCTTGTGTGGTCGACAGGATCGCGAACTGGCTGGTGCTCAGTGCGTTCAGGTCGTCCGAGGCCAGCGACGACAGCTGCGTCGTCGTCAGCGCGGCCACTTGCGCGGTCGTCAGCGACGCGATCTGGTCGGAGGTGAGGGCGGCGAACTGGTCGCTGTTCAGGCCACGGATGCCGGCGGTGCTGATGGCACGCAGGTCGGCCGATTCGATGTTCGGGATCTGGTCGCTGGTCAGTGCGCCGACCTGCGTGGTCGACAGCGCGGCGTACTGTGCCGTCGTCAGTGCGCGCAGGTCATCGGACTGCAGGCCGGCGATCTGCGAGGCCGTCAGCGATGCGACCTGGGCGGTCGACAGCGCGACGAAGTCGGCGGTGTTCAGCGCGTTCAGGTCTTCCGTCGTCAGGTGCGAGACCTGGTTCGTCGTCATGGCGGCGACCTGTGCGGTCGACAGCGCGCCCATGTGATCGGAGTTCAGCGCGGCCAGCTGGTCGCTGTTCAGCGCGCGGATCGCCGCGGTGCTGAGGGCGCGCAGATCCTGCGTCTCCAGGTTCGACATCTGCGTCGTCGTGATGGCGGCCGCCTGGGCGGTGGTCATCGCGGCGAACTGCGCGGTGGTCAGCGCGTTCAGGTTGCTGGTGTTCAGGCCGTCGACCTGCGGCGTCGAGGTCAGCGCGGCGACCTGGGCGGTCGTCAGCTGGGCCATCTGGTCGGAGGTCAGCGCATTGATCTGGTCGGTGTTCAGCGCGCGGATCGCGGCGGTGCTGAGCGCGCGCAGGTCGGCCGATTCGAGGTTCGGGATCTGGTCGGTCGTCAGGGCAGCGGCCTGGGCCGAGTTCATCGCGGCGTATTGCGCGGTGCTCAGCGCACGCAGGTCATCGGACTGCAGGCCGGCGATCTGGGTGGCGGTCAGCGAGGCGACCTGGGCGGTGGACAGCGCGGCGAACTGCGCGGTATTCATCGCGTTCAGGTCGTCGGTCGTCAGGTTGGTCAGCTGGGCGGTCGTGAGGCCCGCCACTTGCGCGGTCGTCAACTGGCCCATCTGGTCGGAGGTCAGCGCATCGACCTGGGCGGTGGTCCAGTTGCGCAGCGCGGCGGTGCTCAGCGTGCGCAGGTCGGCCGATTCGAGGTGCGGAATCTGGTCGGTGGTCAGCGCGGCGGTCTGCGCGCTCGACATCGCGCTGAACTGCGCGGTGCTCAGCGCGTTCAGGTCGTCCGAGGCCAGCGAGGCCACCTGCGTGGTCGTCAGCGCGGCCACCTGCGTGGTCGTCAGCGACGCGATCTGGTCGGAGGTCAGCGCCGCGAACTGGTCGCTGTTGAGGCCGCGGATGCCGGCGGTGCTGATCGCACGCAGGTCCGAGGACTCGATGTTGGGCATCTGGTCGCTGGTCAGCGCGGCGACCTGGGCGGTGGTCAGCGCGGCGTACTGGCCGGTGGTCAGCGCGCGCAGGTCATCGGATTGCAGGCCGGCGATCTGCGTCGGCGTCAGCGCGGCGACTTGCGCGGTGGACAGCGCGACGAACTGCGCGGTGTTCAGCGCGTTCAGGTCGTCGGTGGTCAGGTTCGCCAGTTGCGAGGTGGTCAGTGCGGCGACCTGGGCGGTCGTCAGCTGGCCCATCTGGTCGGAGGTCAGCGCGTCGACCTGGGCGGTGG
>NZ_JBFUFQ010000222.1:0-9553 GCF_056403355.1 Rhizobacter sp. P2_H3
CCTCGAACTCAAGCGCGACCTGCTGCAGCCGCACGGCTACGAGGTGTTGACGGCGTTGACGCCCGGCCTCGCGCTGCAGATGGCGCGCGAGCGGCTGCCGGCKCTGATCATCTCGGACGTCGGCATGAGCGAGGGCACCGGCTTCGACTTCATCCGCAGCGTGAAGGCCGACCCGCGGCTGCGCGACATCCCGTTCATCTTCCTGTCGTCGACGCACTGGAACGAGGCCTCGCRCCAACTGGGGCTGGAGCTCGGTGCCTTCCGCTACCTGCTGCGGCCGCTGGAGCCGGCACTGCTGCTGGCCGAGATCGAGGCCTGCGTGCGCCGTTGACGGCTCGCAGGATGGGCCGGCAGCGAGATCACCTCAATGCACGTGCCGATGGTGCTCATCGGGGACGTGCGGGTGTGCATGACGCATCGGCTCGTGACGGTGCGGATGGCTGTGCACCGCACCGGCTGGCAGTGCATCGTGGCCGTGGTCGTGGTGCCCGTCGTCATGGCGGTGGGCGTGTTCGTGCTCCAGTTCGTCGTGCTGGTGCTGGTGCTCGTGGCGCTCGACAAGATGCAAGACGATGCCGAGGATCATCAAGCAGGCCCCCGCCAGCATCCAGCCGCTTCCGCTGCGCTCCCCCAGCAGGAAGGCCAACAGTGCGCCGACGAACGGAGCGAACGCGAAGACGGAGCCGGTGCGCACTGCACCGAACGCACGTTGAGCGAGCAGGTAGAAGCGCAGGCTCAGCCCGTAGCCTGTCGCACCCACCGCAAGAAGGGCACCCGCCTGCCCGGCGGCCGGCACCGGTTCGTCGAAGGCCCCTGCGAGAGCGGCCGTTGCCATCGCACCCAGCAATCCCTTGTACATCACCACCTGGCCGGGATCGCGGTCGGCGACCCCGCGCGACAGCGTGTTGTCGACGCCCCAGGCTGCGGTCGCGGCGAGCACGGCCAGAAGCCCCAGGGTCTGGCTGACGCCTGCCGAGGCTCGGTCGATGATCAGCGCCATGCCGCCCAGCGTCAGCAATGTCATGGCCAGGAGGACGCGCCGGTCCATCGCCTCGCGGTACCAGAGCATGGCCAGCACCGCGGTGAATACCGCCTCCAGCGTGAGCATGAGCGAAGCGCCGGCTCCACTGGTGTGCTGCAGCCCCCAAGACAGCGCGACGGGGCCGACCGCGGCGCCAGACACCGCCATCAGGGTCAGCCGACCTGCATCGCTGCGACGGACGCGAGCCTCGTGCTCGACGGGACGGCGAAGCACCCATCCGACCAGGGCAGCGCCCGCATACAGCAGCGCCGCCGTGGTGAAACTGCCGACCCCCACGCCGAAACGCTGAACCAGCGGTGTGCTGGCTCCGAAAAGAACAGCGGCGACGAGGGCGATGAGGCCGCCGCGAAGCGCCGGCCGGCGGGTGACTCGATCCATGCCGGCAGCATGCCACTGACATGGATCAGAAGCCGCACGCTGCGCCCTCAGCCCCAATACTTGTCCGGCCGCAGCGGAAGACCCGTCGCATAGCTCGGCGAACCCGGCGGGGTCTTCGTCGGGTACAGGTTCTTCAGGTGCACCTCGGGATTCATGGAGGCACCGGAACCGTCATAGGGCTGCCAACCCGTCAGCAGCTGCGAGACGTGGGCCTGGATCGGTACCCCTGGGCGCCTGGATCCGCGAGCAGCACGTTGTTGTTCCGATCGATGGACAGCACGTTGACGGCGTGCTGGAACGGCTGCATGTGCTGGTCCGTGCTGGTGAGCTGCAGTGTCATCGGATGCTGCTGGCTGAGCTCGTGGCGGATGGTCTGTGCCAGGCGCAACGCTTCCTGCTGGGTCTGATCGCCGGGGCTCATGTGCTCGAACGGGATCTTCCCGTTGTCCATGCCGTAGTGCTTGTAGACCTTGCCCGGGTTGCCGGGCTGGCCCGGCGCCACGCCGATCGCGTGGGCAATCTCCTGCTGCGAATGCTGCAGGCCGTAGTACGCCATCGACGACTGGCTCGCGGCATTCCAGCACGACTGGGAGTCCTGCTGCTTCTGCATGCCGAGCGGCAGTTGCGGCGGCATCGAGCCATTGGTCTTGCGGCGCGCCGACGTCGGCATGCCCAGCGGGGGCTGCATCGCAGGCCCGCCTTGCGGCATCGGGCCGTGCGGCTGCTGCGGCGCATGCGGCACCGGTTGCTGCGGTCTCCCGTAGGAGGTGGTGGGGTAATGGAAGGTCGGTGGAGGGAACCCGGTAGGCATGATCGTTGCGGCGAGCGCGGCGGTGGTTGCGACGCTTCCGATTCTGTTCAGCCCGCGCCGCCGCGACCGTCTGGTGAAGCGAAGTGGTGTCCGGCAACGCGAGATCGCTTGCGGCGAACCATCGATTGGCTCTCTTGATCGGCTTGCCCGGTGGCCGCCGGTGTCGATCGCCACCGCGTCCAGGTCGTTGATCTTGGCCTGCCCGGAGGGACTCGAACCCCCGACCTGCTGCTTAGAAGGCAGCTGCTCTATCCAGTTGAGCTACGGGCAGCGAGGGAACAGGCTGAGGGCCTGCAGATGGGAGAGAGTTGATGGTCGGGGTGAGATGATTCGAACATCCGACCCACTGGTCCCAAACCAGTTGCGCTACCAGGCTGCGCTACACCCCGAACCGGCGCATTGTAACCAGCGCTCGCAGCGATTCGGGCCGCTCGCGCACCGGAACAGATCGACTTCGCATCGAATTCCGTCCGGCCTCCGCTGCATCCGTCACACCGTCAGCGCCCCCAGCGCCTTCTCCAGCCGCTTCACGCTCACCGGCTGCGGCGTGCGCAGCTCCTGCGCAAACAGGCTGACCCGCAGCTCCTCCAGCAGCCAGCGGAACTCCTCCAGCCGCCCGTCGTGCACGCCCTTGCGATCGGCCAGCAGCCGCAGCCAGCGCTGCTCCAGCGGACGCAGTTCGGCCAGCCGCTGGGCATCCCGCGCCGGGTCGGCGCGCAGCTTGTCCAGCCGCATCACCACGCCCTTCAGGTAGCGCGGCAGGTGCGCCAGCTGGGCCCACGGCGTCGCCCCCACGAAACGCTYCGGCACCAGGCGTGCCAGCTGCGCCTGCACGTCGTCGGCCACGTCCTTCGGCGCCCGCGCATCCTTCAGCTTGCGCTGCGCCGCGGCGAATTCGGTCAGCACCACGATCACGCTGCGGGCGATCTCGTTGGCGATCAGCGTCAGGCGCCCTCGCCCTTCGTCGATGCGCCGCCGGAAGGCCTGCGCATCGGCCGGCAGCGGGTCGGCAAGGAACGCGCGGTCGAGCGCCAGGTCGATGATCTGCTCGCGCAGTTCCTCGGCCGTGCCCAGCGGCATGTACAGCACCGCCATCTTCTGCAGGTCGGGGATGTTCTTCTCGAGGTACTTCAGCGCGTCACGGATCTGCAGCGCCACCAGCCGCCGCAGGCCGGCCCGGTGCTTGTGCGCCGCCACGTCGGGCTCGTCGAACACCTCGATCTGCACATGGCTGCCCCGGTCGATCAGCGCCGGGAACCCCACCAGCACCTGGCTGCCGCGCTTCACCTCCATCAGCTCCGGCAACTCGCCGAAGGTCCAGTCGGTGTAGGTCGGCTCGGGCGCTTCCGCCACCGGCGCGCTCGCGCGGCCCGGCGCCGTCCTGACGACGATCGTGTTCGCTCCCGCCGGCGTCGCTGCGGCAGCGGGTGCCGTGGCCACCGCCGGCCGCAGCACCGCCAGCGCCTGGAACGCCGACCGCGCCTGCCCGCCCAGCTCGGCCTTCAGGCTGGCGAGGTTGCGCCCCTGCCCCAGCTGCCGGCCGTTCTCGTCGACCACGCGGAAATTCATGAACAGGTGCGGCGACAGCTGCTCGAGCTTGAAGTCGTTGCGCTTCACGTCGAGCTGCGTCTTGTCGCGCACCGCCTTCAGCAGCACGTCCACCAGGCTGCCCGTGCCGAAGCCATGCGCCTCGTGCACCTGGTCGACGAAGCCCTGCGCATAGTCCGGCAACGGTACCAGCCGCGAGCGCGGCCGCTGGTGCAAGGTCTTCACCAGCGCCAGCACCTTGTCCTTCAGCATGCCGGGCACCAGCCATTCGCAGCGCTCGTCGCTCACCTGGTTCAGCGCGTAGATCGGCACGGTGACGGTGACGCCGTCCTTCGGGTCGCCCGGGTCGTGCAGGTAGGTCGCGCTGCAATCGACGCCGCCCATGCGCAGCGTCTTCGGGAACGACGCGGTCGTGATGCCGGCCGCCTCGTGCCGCATCAGCTCCTCGCGCGTCAGGAACAGCAGCTTCGGCTGGCGCTGGCTCTCCTCGCGGTACCAGCGCTCCAGGCTGTGGCCGCTGCACACGTCGGCCGGCAGCTGCTGGTCGTAGAACGCGTGGATCAGTTCGTCGTCGACCAGCACGTCCTGCCGGCGCGACTTGTGCTCCAGCTCCTCCACCTGCGCGATCAGCTTGCGGTTGGCCGCAAGGAAGGGCAGCCGCGTCTCCCACTCGCCGTTCACCAGCGCCTCGCGGATGAAGATCTCGCGCGCCGCCACCGCATCGACGCGCCCGAAATTGACGCGCCGGTTGCTGYAGATCACCAGGCCGTACAGCGTCGCCCGCTCCAGCGCGACCACCTCGGCCGCCTTCTTCTCCCAGTGCGGTTCCAGCAGCTGCGTCTTGATCAGGTGGCCGGCGATGCCCGGCAGCCACTGCGGCTCGATGTTGGCGATGCCGCGGCCGAACAGCCGCGTCGTCTCGACCAGCTCGGCCGCGACGATCCAGCGCCCCGGCTTCTTGCCGAGGTGCGAACCGGGGTGCTTGTAGAACTTGATGCCGCGCGCGCCGAGGTACCAGTCGTCCTCGTCGCTCTTCTGGCCGATGTTGCCCAGCAGCCCGGCCAGCATCGCCAGGTGCAGCTGGTCGTAGGTGGCCGGCAGCGTGTTGAGCCGCCAGCCGTGCTCGGCCACCACGGTGTGCAGCTGCGAATGGATGTCGCGCCACTCGCGCACGCGGCGGGGCGAGACGAAGTTGTCGCGCAGCAGCTGCTCCTGCTTGCGGTGCGAGAGCTTGTGCTCCTTGCTGCCGCCACGCGCGTCTTCGAGCCACTTCCAGAGCTTCAGCGTGCCGAGGAATTCGGAACGGTCGTCGTCGAACTTCTTGTGCGCCGCATCGGCCGCCTGCTGGTGCTCCATCGGCCGGTCGCGCGCGTCCTGCACGCTCAGCGACGACGCGATCACCAGCACCTCGGCCAGCGATTCGCGGTTGCGCGCCTCCAGGATCATGCGGCCCACACGCGGGTCGAGCGGCAATTTGGACAGCTCGCGGCCGGTCGGCGTCAGCTCGTTCTGTTCGTCCACCGCGCCCAGCTCGTGCAGCAGCTGGTAGCCGTCGGCGATCGCGCGGCGCGGCGGCGGCTCGAGGAACGGGAAGTCCTCCACCAGCCCGAGCCCGAGCGACATCATGCGCAGGATCACGCCGGCCAGCGACGAGCGCAGGATCTCCGGGTCGGTGAAGCGCGGCCGTTCGCTGTAGTCCTTTTCGTCGTAGAGCCGGATGCAGATGCCGTTGCTGACACGCCCGCAGCGCCCGGCACGCTGGTTGGCGGCCGCCTGGCTGACCGGCTCGATCTGCAGCTGCTCGACCTTGTTGCGGTAGCTGTAGCGCTTGACGCGCGCGGTGCCGGCATCGATCACGTACTGGATGCCCGGCACCGTCAGCGAGGTCTCGGCGACGTTGGTGGCCAGCACGATGCGGCGCGCGCTGTGCGGCTCGAACACGGCATCCTGCTCCTGCTGGCTCAGGCGCGCGAACAGCGGCACCACCTCGACGCCCGGCGGGTGGTGCTTGCGCAGGTGCTCGGCCGCCTCGCGGATCTCGCGCTCGCCCGGCAGGAACACCAGCACGTCGCCGGCGCCCTCGCGCCACAGCTCGTCGACCGCATCGCCGATCGCGTCGTTCAGGCCGTATTCGCGCGATTCCTCGAACGGCCGCCAGCGCTGCTCGACCGGAAACAGCCGCCCCGACACCTGGATCACCGGCGCCGGCCCGTGGCGCGACGCGAAGTGCTGCGCAAAGCGGTCGGCATCGATCGTGGCCGACGTGACGATGATCTTCAGGTCGGGCCGGCGCGGCAGGATCTGCCGCAGGTAGCCGAGCAGGAAGTCGATGTTCAGGCTGCGCTCGTGGGCCTCGTCGATGATCAGCGTGTCGTAGGCCTTCAGCAGCGGGTCGGTCTGCGTCTCGGCCAGCAGGATGCCGTCGGTCATCAGCTTGACGCTCGCGCCGGGCGACAGCCGGTCTTGAAACCGCACCTTGAAGCCGACGTGCTCGCCCAGCGGCGTGTTCAGCTCCTGCGCGATGCGCTTGGCCACGCTCGATGCGGCAATGCGCCGCGGCTGCGTGTGGCCGATCAGCCCCTTGCCGCCCGCGCCCTTGCCGCGGCCGAGCGAGAGCGCGATCTTCGGCAACTGCGTGGTCTTGCCGGAGCCGGTCTCGCCGCAGACGATCACGACCTGGTTCGCCTCGATGGCCTGGGCGATCTCGTCGCGCCGCGACGACACTGGCAGCGATTCGGGGAAGGTGATTGGCGGGACAGGATTGGCCACCGGCGTTGGGCCGCGGCGCGGGGCAGAGGTCACTCGAAGCCTTCGTGCAAAATCGTCGATTATTTCAAACTGCGGCCGGTCGTGCGGCCACGCCATGAACCTCGTCTTCCCCCACACCTTCGTGCCGTGGTTCCGTTCGGTGGCGCCGCACATCCATGCGCACCGCGGCAAGACCTTCGTCGTGGCCATCGCCGGCGAGCTGATCGCCGCCGGCAAGCTGTCGGCTTTCGCACAGGATCTCGCGATCCTGCATGCGATGGGCATCAAGCTGGTGCTGGTGCACGGCTTCCGGCCGCAGGTCGAAGAGCAGCTGCGCGCCAAGGGCCACACCTCGCGCTTCAGCCACGGCATGCGCGTCACCGACCCGCTCGCGCTCGACTGCGCGCAGGAGGCCGCCGGCCAGCTGCGCTACGAGATCGAGGCCGCCTTCTCGCAAGGCCTGCCGAATACGCCGATGGCGCACAGCCAGATCCGCGTCGTCTCCGGCAACTTCATCACCGCACGCCCGGTCGGCATCGTCGACGGCGTCGATTTCCAGCACACCGGCCTGGTGCGCAAGATCGATGCGAGCGGCATCCGCAAGCTGGTCGAGATCGGCGCGCTCGCGATGCTGTCGCCGTTCGGCTTCTCGCCCACCGGCGAGGCCTTCAACCTCAGCATGGAAGACGTCGCCGCCAGCACGGCGAGCGAGCTGCAGGCCGACAAGCTGATCTACGTCACCGAGGTGCGGGGCATTCCGCTCGACCCGCTCGACCCCGACAGCGAGATCGACCAGGAACTGGGGCTGGCCGACGCCCGCAAGCTGCTCGCCGGGCTGCCCAACCCGATGCAGCCGACCGACACCGCGTTCTACCTGCAGCACGCCGTGAAAGCCTGCGAAGACGGCGTCGAGCGCGTGCACATCGTGCCGTTCTCGGTCGACGGCTCGGTGCTGATGGAATTGTTCACCCACGATGGTGTGGGCACGATGATCGTCGACGAGAAACTCGAAAGCCTGCGCGAAGCCACCTCCGACGACATCGGCGGCATCCTGCAACTGATCGAGCCGTTCGAGAAGGACGGAACCCTGGTCAAACGCGACCGGACCGAAATCGAGCGAGATATCGACCATTACACCGTCATCGAACATGACGGCGTCATCTTCGGCTGTGCCGCCCTGTATCCGTATCCCGAGGCGCATACCGCCGAAATGGCCGCGCTGACGGTGTCCCCGAATGTGCAAGGGCAAGGCGATGGCGAGAAAATACTCAAGCGCATCGAACAGCGCGCACGCGGTGCCGGGTTCGACAGCATTTTCGTGCTGACCACCCGAACGATGCATTGGTTCATCAAGCGCGGCTTCAAGCAGGTCGACCCCGATTGGCTGCCCGAGGCCCGCAAGCGCAAATACAACTGGGACCGGCGCTCCCAGGTTCTCGTCAAGAAACTGGCCTGATCCGCCGGTTTCGTTTCACGACATTACAAACAGATCGACAGGAGTTACGTCATGGCTCGAATGGTGCAATGCATTTACCTGAAGAAAGAGGCCGAGGGCCTGGATTTCGCGCCGTATCCCGGTGAACTGGGCAAGCGGATTTACAACGAAGTCAGCAAGGAAGCCTGGGCCGCCTGGATGAAGCACCAGACCATGCTGGTCAACGAGAACCGGCTGAACCTGGCCGACCAGCGTGCCCGCCAGTACCTCGCCCGGCAGATGGAGCGGTTCTTCTTCGGCGAAGGCGTCGAACAACCTGCCGGATATGTTCCCCCGACACCCTGACGTCCCCTGAAACTGGCAGTTTCCCTGCCGGCGAGTTTCGCTTGGCTTTTGAAGGTTTCCTGAATTAGAATCCCGGCGCCGGCACATATAGCCGGGTTCAACAGGAAACCATCGATGACCACGTTGCAGGATTTGCTCGCCAAGAAGGCTGCCCTCGAGCAGGAAATCGAAGCCACGCAAAAGCGTGAACGCCAGGATGCGATTGCCAAAGTCAAGTCGCTGATGAACGAATACGGCCTGTCGGCTTCCGACCTGACCGGCAAAAGCGGCACCAAGACCGGTGGAAAATCCGGCGCCAGCAAGGGTGGCAAGGTGGCGGCCAAATACCGCAACAACGCCACCGGCGAAACCTGGAGCGGTCGCGGCCTGCAACCCAAATGGCTGAAGGCGGCTGTCGCTGCCGGCAAGAAACTGGAAGACTTCGCGCTCTGATCCGGGCGTGCCGATTCCGGAAATCCGTATCGATTCCATCGGCTGACCGATACCCGCATCTGCGGGGTATCGCGCTCAGCCCGCCGGAAGCGTCGCGGGGTACATTCGAAAGCCTCCTCACGACGCCCACGTGCCCGTTTTCCGACAGCCCACCCTGCCCGTCATCCTGCTGCCGTCCACGCGCCTGAGCGTCTGGGCCTTGCAGGCGGTGTTGGCGTCGCTGGCCTGCCTGGCCCTCGGTCGCTGGGGGCTGTCGATCCCCCTGCTGAATCTTGTCTCGCCGCTGCCCTGGCTGCCCGGCGGCCTGGTGCTGGCCGCGCTGCTGCGCTGGGGTGCCGGCATGGCGCCCGGCTTGTGGCTGGCCGGTTGCATCGTGCTGCTCGGCTCGGACCTGGCGCCCTGGCAGGCCGCCGCTGCGTCGGGTGCCGTGGTCGGCGCCGGCCTGCTGTCGGCGCTGTTGCTGCGCCGCCTCGGCTTCGTCGGCAGCATCGACAGTTGGCGCGATGCCGGGCTGCTGCTGGGCGTCGGCGTGCTGCTGCCCACGCTGGCCGCGGTGGCCACGGCCCTCGTCTGCCTCACCGTCGACGGCACGCTCGACCGCCAGGCGTGGCTGCCCGCGGCACGCACCGTGGCGCGCGATGCACTGGCCTGCGCGCTGCTCGCGGTGCCGCTGCTGGCCTTGTCGCGCAACACGCTGCACCGGGCGTTCGCGCAGTGGCGCTGGCTCGCGAGCGTCGTGCTCGGCGCAGCGGCCTTCGCCGCGGCCTGGGCCTTCGCCCGCCACGGCAACGCCCCGGCGATGCTCGCACTGGCC
>NZ_JBFUFQ010000223.1:0-9530 GCF_056403355.1 Rhizobacter sp. P2_H3
GTGCTGGAGGCGATCGAGCGCGAGCACGGGCTGCGCGAACTCGCCGCCTGGCCGATCAGCGCACTGCGCGTGCACTGCGTGGTGCTGGAGATCGCGCCCGGCGCCGAGCGCGACCAGGTGCTGGCCGCGCTGGCGCGCGATCCACGCGTCGAGTTGGCGCAGCCGTTGCAGGATTTCGACACGCTGAGCCTGCCGGACGCGGCGCACGCACCGGCCGGCGCGGCCTACAACGATCCGTACGTCGACCTGCAAAGCGGCTTCGTCGAGCTCGATGCCGTCGATGCGCACCAGCGTGCGCGCGGGCAGGGCGTGCGCATCGCGCTGATCGACACCGGCGTCGACACCACCCACCCCGACCTGCAGGGCCGCATCGCGGCGACGCGCGACTTCGTCGACGGCAGCGCGGCGCGCTTCGACGCCGACCGCCACGGCACCGAAGTGGCCGGCGTGATCGCCGCGGTCGCGAACAACCGGCAAGGCATCGTCGGCATCGCGCCGCAGGCCATGCTGTCGGTCTACAAGGCGTGCTGGCAGCGCGTGGCAGCCGACGGCGGCGGGGCCCGCTGCAACTCGTTCACGCTGGCGCAGGCGCTGGGCGCGAGCATCGACGACGGGGCCCGCATCATCAACCTGAGCCTGGGCGGGCCCGACGACCCGCTGCTCACGCGGCTGGTGACCCATGCGCTGGGCCGCGGCCGCATCGTGATCGGCGCGATGCCGCCGGACGGCCGGCCGCACGGCTTCCCGACCGGCATCGCCGGCGTGATCGCGGTCGACAGCAGCCGCCCCGGCCCGGCGGCGCCGGGCGCACCCGACGCGGTGCTGCGCGCGCCCGGCCGCGACATCCTGACGCTCGAACCCGGCGGCCGCTACGACTACAGCTCCGGCTCGTCGCTCGCGGCCGCGCATGCGAGCGCGGTCGCCGCGCTGCTGCTGGAGGCCGCGCCGTCGCAGGACGCGGCTGCGGTGCGCACCGCGCTCGAACGCAGCCGCAGCGGCGCTTCGATCAATGCCTGCGAAGCGCTTGCAACTCTTTTCGCTCCCACCCGCACACACCGACAGGAGCAGGACGGTCGCGGACCGTGTGCTTCCCGCCGCGGGCCGACGGGCCTGCCTGTCGAACCGGTCGATGAACGACCACGAGGAGCGATGCAATGACGATGACACGCAAGGGATTCCTGGGAGCTGCCGCCGGCAGCACGGTGATGCTGTTCCTGCAGGCCTGCGGAGGCGGCGGCAGCGACTACAGCGGCAGCCCGGCGCCCGCTCCGGGGCCGGCTCCCGCCCCGGCGCCCGGTCCGGCCCCGCAGAGCTGCGGCTCGTCCGGCGGTGCGATCGCCGGCAACCATGGCCACGTGCTGGTCATCGCGGCCGCCGACCTCGATTCGACCACCGACAAGACCTACAACATCACGGGCACCGCGTCGCACGCCCACAGCGTGACCTTCACGCCGGCACAGCTGCAGTCGCTGAAGGCCGGGCAGGCGGTGACCGTGACCTCGACGATCGGCGCCCAGCACGACCACGAAGTCACGGCCAGCTGCGTATGAGCTGGCAGCGCACGATGGCCGCCGCGCTGCTTGCGGCGGGTGGGATGGGTGCGCTGCCTGCGCTCGCGGTCGAGGTCGGCCAGCCGGCGCCTGACGTCGAGCTGCCGGCCGCGGTGGCCGCCGCGCCGAAGTTGTCGGCGCTGAAGGGCAAGCTCGTCTACGTCGACTTCTGGGCGTCGTGGTGCGGGCCGTGCCGGCAGTCGTTCCCGTGGATGAACGAGATGCAGGCGAAGTACGGCGCGAAGGGGCTGCAGATCGTCGCGATCAACCTCGATGCGAAGCGGGCCGATGCCGATGCGTTCCTCGCGCAGCTGCCCGCGCGCTTCGGCCTCGCGTTCGATGCGGCCGGCGCGTCGGCGAAGCGCTTCGGCGTGAAGGGCATGCCGACCTCGGTGCTGATCGGCCGCAACGGCGAGGTGCTGGCGGTGCACCAGGGCTTCCGCGACGACGAGCGGCAGGCGCTGGAGGCCAAGCTCGCTGCGGCGCTCGCGACCCCGTAGTTCCCTCTTTTCAATTCAAGGATCTTCGATGCGACCGATGCTTCGGGCAGCCGGCTGCCTGTGCCTGGCCGTGCTCGGCGGCTGTGCCGCCTGGGCGCCGCCGCAGCCGTGGGAAAAGGGCCAGCTCGCGCGGCCCGAGATGACGATGGCCGGCGATGCGCTCGGCGAGCGCTATGCGCAGCACATCTACGCCAGCAAGGAGGCGGCCTCCGGCGGCTACGGCGTGGGAGGGGGCGGCTGTGGCTGCAACTGACGCACGCGGTGCCCTGGTGCTGGCTGCGCTGGCCTTGCCCGGCGTGTGGGCCGCAAGTGCGCAGGCGCAGGGCGCGCCGGAGCACGGCCTGGTCGCGCTGAAGCACCTGCACTACGAAGATTCGCAGCCCGGCCTGCACCGCATCACCGTCGACTCGCCGTCGTTCTACCTGCTGGCGCCGCTCGGCCCGCGCTGGTCGGTGGAGGGCACGGCGGTGCTGGATTCGCTGTCGGGCGCGACGCCGCGCTGGCAGAGCGCGGTCTCGAGCGCCTCGACGATGCACGAGACGCGCCGCGCCGGCGACGTGCGGGTCACGCACTACCTCGACCGCGCGTCGTATTCGATCGGCGCGAGCGTCTCGCGCGAGCACGACTACGACTCCGATGCGCTGTCGTTCAATGGCAGCTGGGCCAGCGACGACAACAACACGACCTGGCATGCCGGCATCGGCGCCAACCGCGACCGCATCCACCCGACCGACGGCGGCAACGCCGGCATCGACAGCCGCAGGCGCAGCGGCACCGACGTGATCCTCGGCGTCACGCAGGCGGTGTCGGCGGTCGACCTGGTGCAGATCGATGTGAGCCACAGCCTGGGCCATGGCTACTTCGACGACCCGTACAAGGACCTCGACGTGCGCCCCGACCGGCGGCGCCAGGCCACGCTGCTGGCGCGCTGGAACCACCACGTCGCCGACCTCGGCGCGACGCTGCGCAGCAGCTGGCGCGCCTACCGCGACAGCTACGGCGTGCGGGCCCACACGCTGCAGGCCGAGTGGGTGCAGCCGCTCGGCGGGCAGTTCGCGCTGACGCCGCTGCTGCGCTATCACACGCAGGGGGCGGCTGATTTCTACGCCAGGGCGCAGGTCGATGCGAATGGTGCGCCGCTGTTCCCGGCACTGTCGCCGGGGCAGCTGAACTCGGGCGACCAGCGGCTGTCGGCGTTCGGCGCGTTCACGCTGGGGCTGAAGGCCGAGTACAAGCTCGACGCGCTGTGGACGGTCGACGCGAAGGTCGAGGCCTACGAACAGCGTGGCAGCTGGCGTGCTGGCGGCGAAGGGTCGCCGAACCTGGAGCCGTTCCGCGCGCGGTCGGTGCAGCTCGGCGTGAGCCGGCAGTTTTGACGGAGGCCGTTGATGAAGACCTTGTTGATCAGAGCGCTGCTGCTGGTGGCGGCTTGGCTGCCGCTGCAGGCCTTCGCGGCCGATGACTTCCTCGACCCGGAGGCCGCGTTCCGCTTGAGCGTGCAGGCGCAGGACGCGCAGCATGTCGCGATGCACTTCGCGATCGCGCCGGGCTACTACCTGTACCGCGAGCGCCTGGGCGTGCAGGCCGCGCCGGCCACGGCGGCCGGCGCGGCCGTGGCGATCCCGCGCGGCAAGACCAAGTTCGACCCGACCTTCCAGAAGGAGGTCGAGATCTTCCACGACGAGCTCACGATGGTGTTGCCCATCGCCGCCGATGCGCCGCCGTTCCGCCTCACCGTGGGCCACCAGGGCTGTGCCGAGAAAGGCCTGTGCTACCCGCCGGCTTCGCACGCGTTCGACCTGAAGCCGGGTGCCGGCGGATGGACCGTGGCAGCAGTGGCCGATGCGGACAGCACGGCTGCGCCTGCCGCGTCGACGGCTCCTGCTGCCGCACCCGCCACGGCCACCCCCGCCGCGCCGGAGACAGGCCGCTTCGCGAGCGCGCTGCAATCGCGCAGCCTGCTGACGGTGGCCGGCGTGTTCCTGCTGGCCGGTGTGCTGCTGTCGTTCACGCCCTGCGTGCTGCCGATGCTGCCGATCCTGTCGTCGATCATCGTCGGGCAGCGCGGCACGGTCTCGCGCTGGCGCGGCTTCTCGCTGGCGCTCGCGTACTCGCTCGGCATGGCGCTGATCTACACCGCGTTCGGCATGACGGCCGGCCTGCTCGGCGAAGGGCTGGCCGCCGCGCTGCAGAACGCCTGGGTGCTGGGTGCCTTCGCGTTGCTGCTGGCCGGGCTGTCGCTGTCGATGTTCGGCGTCTACGAGCTGCAGCTGCCGAACGCGCTGCAGAGCAAGCTGAGCGAGGTGTCGGGCCGGCTGCAGGGCGGGCAATACCTCGGCGTGTTCGTGATGGGCGGCCTGTCGGCGCTGATCGTCGGGCCCTGCGTCGCGGCGCCGCTGGCCGGTGCGCTGGTCTACATCAGCCGCACGCACGACGTGTGGCTGGGCGGCATCGCGCTGTTCGCGCTCGCGTCGGGCATGAGCGTGCCGCTGCTGCTGGTCGGTGTGTCGGCCGGCTCGCTGCTGCCGCGCGCCGGCGGGTGGATGGACCGCGTGAAGCACTTCTTCGGCGTGATGCTGCTGGCGGTGGCGCTGTGGATGGTGTCGCCGGTGCTGCCGTCGTGGGGGCTGATGCTCGGCGCCGCGGCACTGCTGCTGGCGAGCGCGGTGTACCTCGGCGCGTTCGAGGGCGGTGCGGCATCGCCGGGGCGCGCGGCGACGCGCGGCGTCGGCCTGCTGCTGGCGGTGCTCGCGGTGCTGCAATTGGCCGGCATCGCGTCCGGCGGGCGCGACCTGCTGCAGCCCTTGCAGCACCTCGCCGGGTCGGGCCAGGCCAGCGGCACGCGCGAGGCCGCGCTGCCGTTCCAGCCGGTGGCCGACCTGGCGGCGCTCGATGCCGCGGTGCGCACGTCGACGAAGCCGGTGATGGTCGACCTGTATGCCGACTGGTGCGTCGCCTGCAAGGAGTTCGAGTCGCTGACCTTCACCGACGCCGCGGTGCGCGAGCGGCTGGCCGGCATGACGTTGCTGCGTGTCGACGTGACGGCCAACAACGCGCAGGACAAGGCCCTGATGCGCAAGTACGGCCTGTTCGGGCCGCCGGCGCTGCTGTTCTTCCCGCCCGGCGGCGAGGAGCGCAGCGAGGCGCGGGTGGTGGGTTTCCTGGATGCGGCGAGCTTCCGTGAGCACCTCGGCGAACACCTCGACCCGCGGCGCTGATTTCGCACTGCTGCACACCGGTTCGCCGGTGATGCCGGCTCCTTTCATGTGCTCAACAAAATGAACACATGAACACATATCAAGCCGCACCGAATGCCGCGCCAGCCCACGCCGCCATCACGCTGCGTGACCTGCGCGAACCTCACCCCACCGACATGCGCTCGTGGCGCAGCGCGTCGATGACCGTCACCGAGCGACCGGGCAGCACCTGCCACTTCGTCGTGCTGCCCGACGGACGCCTGTTCAGGATGCCGGCGCTGCCGCCGGCGCGGGTGAACTGAGGTGCGGCTCTCCGCCTGAACTCACGCCACGGCGAAGTACAGCGTCCGCTCCGACAGCGGGCCGCCGGCCGCCGTGCCGACCGTCAGGCTCACCTGCTGCACCCACGCTCCGCGCGGCCCGTGCGGTGCCGCGACGCGGCGGCTGCGCACGAACACCGCGCGGCCGTCGATTGCGCCGCTCCACTCGCCCAGCGTCTGCGCCGAAGCCGGATGCGCCCGCAAGGCCTTCAGGCGGAAGCGCTCGACGAAGGCGCGCAGGTCCGGCTCTGAGCGGATGGCGTCGAACTCCGGCGGGGTCGCCCACCCAGCGTCCAGCATGCGCGGGCGCGTCAGTGCAGGAAGCGGCCGTCCGAGCCGAGCATCGTCATCTCCACCATGTGGCCGCCGTTGTGGGTCTCGGGGCTGAACGTCACGTGGTAGCCGCCCGCGTCCCAGTCGTGCATCGTTTCCAGCGTGCTGATCAGCTTGGCGCGCGTCAGTGCGTGCCCGGCGCGGCGCAGGGCCTCGGTCATCGTCTTCGCGGCGATGAAGCCCTCCATCGAATGGAAGCTGCGCGTCGGCACGCCGGCCTTGCGCATCGCCTGCGCATACTCGCGCTGGATCGGGCTCGCCTCCGCCCACGGGAACGGCACCACTTCCGAGACCTGCAGGCCGGCGCCGGCGCTGCCCAGCTCGTCGGCCAGCGACTTGCCGCCGACGTACGACAGGCTGACGAACTGGCCCTTGAAGCCGCCCTTGCGCATCTCCCGGATCAGCGCCGCGCACGAGGCGTAGGAGCTGACCAGCACCACCGCATCGGGGTGCGCCGCCAGCAGGGCCTTCGCGGGCGCCGCCACGTCGGTGCTGTCGCGCGCGATGGTCGCCATGGTGCCCATCGCGAGCTTGCGCTTCCTGCCGGCCTGGGCCACCGCTTCCATGCCGGCGGTGCCGAAGGCATCGCTCTGGTGGAACACCGCGATGTGCGTCAGGTTGGTGACGCTCAGCTGCTCGACGATGTGCTCGGCCTCCTCGGCATAGCCGGCGCGCAGGTTGAAGACGTAGCGGTTGAACGGCTCGCGCAGCGCGGCGGCGCCCGAGGCCGGCGCGAACAGCGGCACCTGCGCGGCGGTGAGCACCGGCAGCGCCGCCAGCGTGGTCGAGGTGCCGATGTAGCCGAACAGCGCGAGCACGCCATCCTTATCGATCAGGTCGTGCGTGTTCTGCGCGGTGCGCGCCGGGTCGTAGGCGTCGTCCTTGGTGCGCAGCTCGATCTTGCGACCGTTCACGCCGCCGGCTTCGTTGACGGACTGGAAGTAGGTGCGCGCGCCGAGGTTGAACTCGGTGGCCACCTGCGACGACGGTCCGCTGAACGGCGCCGACTGGCCGAGCAGGACGGTGTTGCCCACCAGGTCCTGCTCGGCGGCCTGGCTGCCCAGGCCGAACGAGGAGGCGATGGCGAACAGGGCGAGGTGTCGGCGGATGTGTACTGCTTGCATGATCGGAAGGGGCTGTCGGTTACTGGACGATGCGGCCGTTGATGCCGAAGATGCCGAAGTTCACGTAGTGCGAGCCGCCGCGCCCGCGCGTGCTGAAGTCCAGCACGTAGCCGCCCAGGTCGAGCGGGGGCGAGCTGCGCAAGGTCGCGGTGACGGCCTCGGGCGTGATGCGCGGCGTCTTCTCCAGCGACGTGACGAGCGCCTTCGCGGCGATGAAGCCTTCCATCGAGCGGGCCGACAGGTCCGGGCTGGGCGTCGCGGCCTGCAGGGCCAGGTACTCGCGCACGATCGACAGGCTCGGCTGCGACGTCTGCGGCAGCACGATCGAGAAGGCGTAGCCGCGGGCGCGTTGCGTGCCCAGCGCTTTCAGCAGCGCATCGGTGTCGATGATCGACATGCCGTACAGCAGCGCGTGGCCGCCGGCGACCTCGTAGCGGCGCGTGAACTCGATGGCGGCCGCGGTGGTGGCGCCCAGCACGACCACCTCGGGCGCGGCCGTGATCATCTGGTCGACTGCGCTGCCCACCTCGATCGTGTTGCGCGGGTAGCCGGCACGCGCGACCAGCGTCATGCCGAAGCGGCCTGCGGCCGCCTGCGCGCCGGCCAGCACGTCCTTGCCCAGGCCGTCGTCCTGGTAGACCAGGCCGACGCGGCGGATGCCCAGGTGCGACAGCTGGCCCAGCAGCCGGTTCACCTCGTCGTGGTAGCTCGCCTTGACGACCAGCATGCCGTCGGCGCTCGCCACCGAGGCGGCGCCGGAGATCGCGCCGACCATGCCGACGTGCGTGCGCACCAGCACGCCGTCGGCCGCCAGCGCCTCGAGGTTGGTGGTGCCGATGGTGCCCAGCAGGGCGACCGGCGACTCCTTCTCGATCAGCTCCTTGACGAGGCGGACCGTCTGGTCGGGCTTCTGCGCGTCATCGCGCGTCACGAAGCGGATGCGCTGGCCCTTGATGCCGCCGCGCGCATTCACCGCATCGAACCAGAGCAGCGCCCCGGCGTGCACGGCCTTGCCGGTGACGGCCTGCGGGCCGCTGAACGGCGCCACCTGGCCGACGACGATGTCGGCCAGGGCCGCTTGCGACAGCAGCAGCGCGGCCAGGCCGGCGGCGCGCATCAGCAGGGATGCCGGGGGGCGATGGGAAGACTGCATCGGGGGGAACCTCGGGCTGGGTGCAAACGAGCCGCGAATGTAGGGAACCCCTGCCCGGTCCGCATGACCGCGCGTCGACCACGCCCTGACCGGCGAATGTGGGCGGCGCAAGCGTGACCGAGGTCACGGCTGCGCGGCCGGCAGCACCGGGAGATCGTCCTGCGGCAACACCTGGCGCACGTCCTGCGGCAGCTCGCGCTGGCGCGCGCGGATGTAGTCGTAGCGGTCCAGCGACGTCGCGTCCAGCGCCGCTTCGTCGGCCATCACGTGCGGGCGCAGGAACACCACCAGGTTGGTCTTGCGGCGCGTGCGGTTCAGGTAGCGGAACAGGCCGCCCAGCAGCGGGATGTCGCCGAGGAACGGGATCTTGCCGGCATCGCTCTCGTAGGCGTCCTCGATCAGGCCGCCCAGCACGACGATCCTGCCGTCGTTCACCATCACGGTGGATTCGATCGAGCGCTTGTTGGTGGCCGGCCCGGCGTTGCTGGTGCCCGGCGTCGCCGTCGAACTCACCGACGACGACTCCTGGAAGATCGTCATGCGGATGCTGCCGTTCTGGCCGATCTGCGGGCGGATGCGCAAGGTGATGCCCACGTCCTTGCGCTCGACCGTCTGGAACGGGCTCGCGCTGCTGCCGGTCGTGTAGCTGCCGGTGACGAAGGGGACGTTCTGTCCGACCACGATCTTCGCCTCCTCGTTGTCGAGCGTGACGACGTTGGCGGTCGACAGGATGTTGGTGCCCGACATCGACTCGAGCGCCGACGCCACGTTGCCCAGCGTCAGCGTGCTCAGGCTGCTCTGGCTGATGCTGAAGATCTGCTTCCATTGCAGCCCGATGTCGAGCGCCTTGGCCGCGTCGACCTCGACCACCAGCGATTCGACGTAGAGCTGGGCGCGCCGGGTGTCGAGCAGTTCCACCACCGCGCGCAGCTCGCGGAACAGCGGCTCGGGGGCGGTGATGATCAGCGCATTGGCGGCCGGGTCGGCCTGGATGTAGCCGCCGGTCGACGGCTGCGCGGCGGCGCTGACCGGCGCGGTGGACTGGGCCGATGCCGACGAGCTGCCGCCGTTGCCACCGCTTCCGGCGGGGCTGGCCGCGGCCGCCTGCGCCATGATCGGTGYCGCGCCCGGGCTGGTGCCGCCGCCGGTGGCCGACACCCGGCCGGCGTCGTTCGCCGCGGCGGCGCGCAGCACGGTGGCCAGCCGCGTCGCCTCGGCATTCTTCAGGTAGATGACATGGATGTTGCCGCCGGCAACGCCGCCGCCGCCGGCCCGGTCGAGTTGCGCGACGAGCGCGCGGATCGCGGCCAGGCGGGCGGGGTTCGGGGCGCGCACCAGCAGCGCGTTCAGGCG
>NZ_JBFUFQ010000224.1:0-9474 GCF_056403355.1 Rhizobacter sp. P2_H3
GCCGGCTTCGGCGTCGGCCACGATCGGTGCGAAGTAATCGCGGTAGTCGGCATCGCCCGGGCCCTTGCCCTCGGACCACTGGATCTGGTCGGCGCGCTGGAAGGTGTTGTTGATGCGGCGCACCACCATCGGCACCGAGTTCGCCGGGTACAGCGACTGGTCGGGGTACATCTCGCCGGCCAGGTTCGCGTCGCCGGCCACCTGCCAGCCGCTCAGGTAGACCGCCTTCAGCCCGGCCTTGACCTGCTGCATCGCCTGGTTGCCGGTCAGCGCGCCGAGCGAATTGATGAAGGGCTCGGTGTGGACCAGGTTCCACAGCTTCTCGGCACCGCGCTTGGCCAGCGTGTGCTCGATCTGCAGCGAGCCGCGCAGCCGCACGACGTCGGCCGCGCTGTAGCCGCGCTTGATGCCCTTCCAGCGCGGGTTCTCGGCCCAGTCTTTTTCGAGGGCGGCGATCTGTTGCTGACGGGTCGGTTGGCTCATGTCGGTCTCCGGAAGTGACGGTGTGGAAAAACGAGGACTTGATGGCTTCAAGAATAGGAGCCGGCCGTCTCTTCCGGAAGACTTGTGTCTTATATAAGACTAAAAATAATCTTCAATGAAATCAATGATTTGATCCTTCTATTTCTGGATGTGAAATCGACTTCTTCCATCTGGAAGAATGAGCGCAGCAAGGCATCACTGTTTTTCCACAATACGAAACGATGTTTTCTTGATGCGGAAAGCTGAAATGCGAGGCGCGCATCTTGCGAGGCGTGCCTGTCACCTGCGCGCCATGCTGCGCAGCCAAGATCGCGAACTTTCAAGGAGGGCCTGCCCGTGTCGTACCGTCGTTTCTCAAGCCGCCTGCGGCTGTGTCTGCTGGCCTCGGTGTGCGCAGGCCTGAGCGCCTGTGGTGGCGATGATGGGCCGTCGTCCCCGGGCGAGCCCGCCGCTTCGCTGACCATTTCCGGCACCGCGGCCACCGGTAGCGCGCTGGCGAATGCCACGGTCGCCGTGCGCTGCGCCGACGGCAGCCAGGGCACTGCCACCACCCGCGCCGACGGCGGCTATTCCGCCGCCTTCAACGGCAAGCTGCCCTGCGTGCTGGAGGCCGATGCGGGCACGCTCGGCAAGCTGCACTCGCTGGCCACGGGCAGCGGCAGCACCGCCACGGCGAACATCACGCCGCTGACGGAAGCCCTGGTGGGCAAGTTCTCGGCGGACACCGTGGCCTGGTTCGCGGGCTTCGACGCCACCGCAGGAGCCAAGCTCAGCACCGCCGCGGTCTCCGCCGCCCAGGCCGCGGTGAAGGACGAACTGGTGGCCAACGGGGTCAGCATTCCCGCCTCGGTGAGCGACTTCCTCGCCGGCGCGCTGGTCGCCGCTTCAGGCAACACGCCCGGCAACGAGCACGACCAGCTGCTCGACGCACTCGCCGCCAAGACCTTCAGCATCAAGCTGGTGGCGATGAACGACTTCCACGGCGCCATCACCGCGCCGGCCGCCACCAACGGCGGCACGGTGACCCTGCCCGACCCGGCCCATGCCGCGGGCACCAAGGTCAACGTGGGCGGCGCGGCCTACGTGGCCACCGCCATCAAGGCGCTACGCGCCAAGGGCCCCAACAGCGTCGTGGTGGGCGCAGGCGACATGACGGGCGCCTCGCCCTTCGTCTCGTCGGCGACGCACGACGAAGCCTCGGTGGATGTGCTGAACCGCATCGGGCTGGAGATCACCTCGGTCGGCAACCACGAGTTCGACTACGGCCGGGCCGAACTGCTGCGCAAGCAGAACGGCGGCTGCTTCCCGGTCTCCGGCGCGCAAGGCACGGTCGGGGCCGACACCTGCTTCATGGACGCCGCCACCGGCACCTGGTCCGCCACCGGCGGCAGCTTCAGCGGCGCCAAGTACAAGTACCTGGCGGCCAACGTGGTCGACCAGGCGAGCAGCATGCCGCTGCTGCCGGCCACCGCCATCAAGCGCTTCGGCCCGGTGGCGGTGGGCTTCATCGGCCTGACGCTCAAGGGCACCACCGAGCTGGTCGCCGGCACCGGCATCAGCGGCCTGAGCTTCCTCGAAGAGTCGGCCACCATCAACAGCCATGCGAAGTCGCTGAAGGCGGCCGGCGTTCAGGCCGTGGTGGTGCTGATCCACCAGGGCGGCGTGTCGACCGCGACGACGGTCAACGACACCAGCTGCCCGGTCAGCTTCGGCGACCTGGGCGGCATCCTGGACAAGCTCAGCAGCGACATCGACGTGGTCGTCAGCGGCCACAGCCACCAGGAGTACGTCTGCAACTACACCGGCAAGGCCAGCGGCAAAAGCTATGTGGTCACGCAGACCGGCTTCTACGGCGGCGCGGTCACCGACATCAACCTGGGCATCAAGCTCAAGACCGGCGTGACCTCGATCGACGCCGCCACGGTGCCCATCATCCAGGCCGACAACAATGCCAGCGTGACGGTGCCTGCCGCCTTTGCCACCTTCGCCAAGGATGCGGACATCGCCGCGCTGGTGGACAAATACGTCGCCGTCTCCAACACGCTGGCGCAGAAGCAGGTCGGCACGATCGGCGGCAACCTGATGCGGGCGCTGTTCACCGGCACCACCAACCGCGACGAGTCCGCCGAGGGGGTGATGGGTTCGGTGATGGCCGATGCCTACCTGTACGGCACGCCCAACGGCGCCGACTTCGCGGTGGTCAACCCGGGCGGCGTGCGCGCCGACCTGACCTGCGGCGCCGGCGTGAGCGCGCCCTGCCCCGTGACCTACGCCCAGGTGAACACCGTCGCACCGTTTGCCAACACGGTGGTGAAGGTCAGCGTGACCGGCGCGCAGGTGATCCGCCTGCTCGAGCAGCAGTGGGAAGCGCCGAACTGCACCGCCAAGTTCAACCCCGCCACGCTGCAGTACGGGCGCCTGCTGCAGGTCTCCAGCGGCCTGACGTACAGCTACGACAACAGCGTGAACGCCTGGACCACCGGCGCCAGCCCGACCGACTGCGCGGCCGCGGGCACCGGCCACCGGGTGGTGGTGTCGTCGGTCAAGGTCAACGGCGTGGCGCTGGACCTGGCCAAGACCTACACGGTCAGCACCAACAACTTCCTGGGCCTGGGCAGTGGTGGCGACAACTTCAACGTGCTGGCCACCCTGGGGACCAACAAGGTGGACTCCAAGGTGATCGACCTCGACGCGATGATTGCCTACTTCCGCGAGAAATCGCCGGTCGCCCCCACGACGCCGCGCATCACGCGCCTCAACTGATGCGGCGTCGCTGGAACCTCGCCAGGGCGGCGGCCGGAACGGTCGTCGGGTTGCTGTGCAGCCTGCAGGCGCTGCCGGCCTGGGCGCTCGACGCGGCGCAACAGCGTGCGCTGAACGAGGCCGTGCAGCAGACCTCCCAGGCCTGCCTGCACGAGATGCACCACGACACCGACGAGTTCTCGGCGTGTGTCGATGCCAGGCTGCAGAGCGCTGCGGGCAAGCCGGTGGAGCAGCTCGGCACGGCCTACCTGGGGCTGGTGGGTTGCGTGTCGGCCGCGCGCATCGCCACCTTGCACTCGGATGTCTGCGCGCAGGCCTACCTGGCGCGCGTGGACCCGCTGCGCAAGCGCTTCAAGCTGAGCGACCAGGATCTGTGCCCGACGGTGGCGGGCGACTGCCGCAGCAGGCTGGCGCAGATCGAGGCACTGCGCCGGGACAGGAAGCCGCAGAAATAAAACCGCAGAATCGCAGGATGAGCAGCTTCGCCTTCCTGTCGAACAACGCCTTCCTGAAGGCGCCCGCGGCTTCGGCCGACACGCCTTACGCGGTGGCCGGCATCGCCTGGGACGGCTCGGTGACGAACCGCCCTGGCGCCCGCTTCGGCCCGCGCGCGATCCGCGAGGCGAGCCACATGCTGTGCGACGGCATCCACCCGTTCTTCGACACCACGCCCGACGGGCAGCTCGGCGATGCCGGCGACCTGCTGCTGCCGAACACCAGCCTCGAGCGCATGCGCGCGGCGATGGGCCCGCAGGTGGCGCCGCTGATCCGCGCGCACCACATGGCCTGGCTGGGCGGCGACCACTCGATCACGCTGCCCTTGCTGCGCAGCTATGTCGAGTGGCTGGGCAAGCCGCTGGCGGTGATCCATTTCGATGCGCACTGCGACACCTGGGAGGATCACTTCGGCGAGCCGAGCGGCCACGGCACCTGGGTCTACGAGGCGATCAACGAAGGCCTGGTGATCAAGGAATGCTTCACGCAGCTGGGCATCCGCTCGGCCGGCCAGCGCGAGGCGCGCGAGTACGTGCGCGACCAGGGCGGGCAGATCTTCACCGCACGCGAGCTGCGCGGTCTCGACGGCGCGGTGCAGATGCAGCCGGTGCTGTCAGCGATCCGCAGCCGGCTCTCGCGCCACGACAACCCTCCCGTCTACCTGAGCCTGGACATCGACTGCCTCGACCCGGCCTTCGCGCCCGGCACCGGTACGCCCGAGCCGGGCGGCCTGACGACGACGCAGGTGCTGACGGTGCTGGAGGAACTGGCCGACCTCCCCTTCGTCGGGATGGATTGCGTGGAGGTCTCGCCGCCGTACGACCACGCCGAGCTGACGAGCTATGCGGCCGCCAGTTTCGTGTGGACGTATCTGTGCGGACGCCTCAGCAGGGCTTCGATACCTCAGCCTGAACGGGCTTGAGTGTTCGTCAAACCGCCAGCGCCGTCGTCTTCTTGACCGTCCGCAGCACCAGCATCGAGTTCGAGCGCACCACCCCCGGCAGCCGCTCCAGCACCTCGGTGTGGAAGCGCTCCAGGTCGCCCGCATCGCAGTAGGTAAAACGCAGCAGGTAGTCGTTGGTGCCGGCGACGTAGAAGCAGTCGAGGATCTCTGGCACGTCGCGCACCGCCTGCTCGAACTCGGCCATCGCGGCCTGTGTCAGCTTCTCGAGGTTGACGATCGTGAAGCTGGTGCCCGGCTGCCCGACCGCCTTCGAATCGATCAGCGCGACGTACTGCGCGATCACGCCGTTGTCTTCCAGCGCCTTGACGCGCCGCAGGCAGGCCGACGGTGACAGGTGAACCCGTTCGGCCAGCTCGACATTGGCCAGCTTGCCCTCGACCTGCAACACCTGCAGGATGTGGCGATCAATCGCATCGAGTTGCACCTTGGGCTTGCTGCTTGCCATATCCTGCGAATCCTTGATTGATTCTCCGCATGATATTGCGGCACACACTGGAATCGAGCTGCTTTGCGCAAGCAAATTTCGCGGCAGCCCGGCTAGACTGCGTGACGGAAATCACAGCGCTACCTGTCATGGACAACACCCTCGACGCCCACTGGATGCCCTTCACCGCCAACCGGCAGTTCAAGCAGGCGCCGCGCCTGCTGTCCAGGGCCGAAGGCATGCACTACTGGACGCCCGAGGGCCGCCAGGTGCTCGACGGCGCCGCCGGCCTGTGGTGCGTGAACGCCGGCCATGCCCGCCCGAAGATCGTCCAGGCGATCCAGGCGCAGGCCGCCGAGATGGATTTCGCGCCGCCCTTCCAGATGGGCCACCCGAAGGCGTTCGAGCTCGCGCAGCGTCTCGTGCAGCTGGCGCCGAAAGGCCTCAGCAAGGTCTTCTTCACCAACTCCGGTTCCGAATCGGTCGAGACCGCGCTGAAGATGGCGATCGGCTACCACCGCGCCCGCGGCGAAGGCCAGCGCACCCGGCTGATCGGCCGCGAGCGCGGCTACCACGGCGTCAATTTCGGCGGCATCTCGGTCGGCGGGCTGGTCGCCAACCGCAAGATGTTCGGCAGCCTGCTGCCGGGCGTCGACCACATCCGCCACACGCACGATCCGCGCAACGCGTTCACGCAGGGCCAGCCGCTGCACGGTGCCGAGCTGGCCGACGACCTGGAGCGCCTGGTCGCGCTGCACGATGCATCGACGATCGCCGCGGTCATCGTCGAGCCGGTCGCCGGCTCCACCGGCGTGCTGGTGCCGCCGCAGGGCTACCTCGAACGCCTGCGCGCCATCTGCGACAAGCACGGCATCCTGCTGATCTTCGACGAGGTCATCACCGGCTTCGGCCGCCTGGGCGCGCCGTTCGCGGCCACCAAGTTCGGCGTCACGCCCGACCTGATGACGGTCGCCAAGGGCCTGACCAACGGCGCGGTGCCGATGGGCGCGGTGTTCGCGAAGCAGCATGTGCACGATGCCTTCATGAACGGCCCCGAGCAGGCCATCGAGTTCTTCCACGGCTACACCTACTCGGCGCACCCGCTGGCCTGCGCCGCGGCACTCGGCACGCTGGACACCTACGCCGACGAAGGCCTGCTGACGCGCGGTGAAGCCATGGCGCCCACCTTCGAGCGCGCGGTGCATTCGCTGAAAGACCTGCCGAACGTGATCGACGTGCGCAACCTGGGCCTGGTCGGCGGCATCGAGCTCGCGCCGATCGACGGCCAGCCCGGCAAGCGCGCGTTCTCGGTCTTCCTCGACTGCTGGGAGAAGGGCCTGCTGATCCGCACCACCGGTGACACGATCGCGTTGTCGCCGCCGCTGATCATCGAGAACAAGCACATCGACCAGCTGATCGGCACCTTGTCCGACGCGATCAAGCGCGCGGCCTGAACATGCCCCCTCCTTTCAACCGCACACCAAAGGGCATTGCCTAGCGCCTACCGTATGAGCTTCCTGAGCGCCGACAGCGATCTCACCCGCCACTCGTACTACGCCGCGACCGTGCAGCGGACGGCGGGCTTTCCCATGCTGTCGTCGTCGCTCGACTGCGATGTCGCCGTCGTCGGCGGCGGCCTCGCGGGGCTCTCGGCAGCGATCGAGCTGGCCGACCGCGGCTACCGCGTCGCGCTGCTCGAAGCCCGTGAGGTCGGCTGGGGCGCCTCGGGCCGCAACGGCGGCCAGGCCATCGCCGGCCTCGCCTGCGAGCAGACGGTGATCGAGGACCAGCTCGGCCTCGACGCCTCGCGCCAGGTGTGGGCGATGACGCTCGAGGCGCTTGATCTCATCCACCAGCGCTGCAAGCGTTTCTCGATCGACTGCGACTGGCAATCCGGCTACCTGAGCCTGGCCATCAACTCGCGCAAGGCGCGCGAGCTGCACGACTGGCACGTGCTGATGCGCGAGCGCTACGACCACGACACCACCTGGATCACGCCGGCCGAGCTGCCGCAGTGGATCGCGAGCCCGCGTTTCCACAGCGGCGCTCACGATGCGCGCTCCGGCCACCTGCATCCGCTGAAGTACAGCCTGGGCCTGGCACGTGCCGCGGCGAGCGTCGGCGTGCAGCTGTTCGAGCAGTCGCCGGTCACGTCGATCACGCCCGGCCCCACGGTGCGGCTGACCACGCCGCAAGGCGAAGTGCGCGCGAAGCACGTGCTGCTCGCCGGCAACGTCTACCTGCAAGGCCTCGCGCCGCAGCTCGAACGCCGCATCATGCCGGTCGGCACCTACATCGTGGCCTCGAAGCCCGTCGATCCGGATCTCGCCCGCTCGCTGATCCCGTCGCGCGCGGCGGTGTGCGACACCAACTTCGTGCTCGACTACTTCCGCCCGACGCCCGACCACCGCATGCTGTACGGCGGGCGCGTCAGCTACAGCACCAGCACACCGCTCAACCTCGCGGCCAGCATGCAGCGCCGCATGGCGCGCAGCTTCCCGCAGTTGAAGGACACCGCGGTCGAGTTCTCGTGGGGCGGCTTCGTCGACATCAGCATGAACCGCGCGCCCGATTTCGGGCGGCTGCCCACCGAGGGTGCAGCCGCGGCCTCGAAACCGCACCACGACAACATCTACTACCTGCAAGGCTTCTCGGGCCACGGGCTCGCGTTGACGGGCCTCGCCGGCAAGCTCGTCGCCGAGGCGATCGACGGCCACGCGGCCCGCTTCGACACCTTCGCGAAGCTGCGCCACCGCACGTTCCCCGGCGGCCCGCTGCTGCGCACGCCGGCCCTCGTGATGGGGATGGCGTACTACCGCCTGAGGGACATGCTGTGAGGTGGCTGCCGATTGACTTTGCATTCGGCGCGGGCACACTCATTGCTCCTCTTGCGCTGTCTCTTGTGTTCTGTCTTGCGTTGCCAGTAAGCCCAGTGTGTTGCCGCTCAACAAGCGACGCGCAGCAAGCCCAATGAAAACACTGAACAAGCCGGTCGTCCTGATTCCCGCGTGCAACCGAATGGTCGGGCAGCACCCCTTCCACATCGCCGGCAAGAAATACATCGACGCGGTGCGCCTGGCAGGCTGCCTGCCGCTGGTCGTGCCCTCGTCCACCCCGGCCGAGATCGACGAGTTGCTCGACGTCGCCGACGGCGTGCTGCTCACCGGATCGCCATCGAACGTGCACCCGAGCCACTTCGGCGAAGAGGTGCGCGACGCCACGCTGCCGCTCGACCGCGACCGCGACGACTGGACGCTGCCGATGATCCCGCGTGCGCTCGAGCGCGGCATCCCGCTGTTCGCGATCTGCCGCGGCTTCCAGGAGGCCAACGTCGCGCTCGGCGGCTCGCTGCACCAGGCCGTGCAGGAGGTGCCGGGCCAGCGCGACCACCGCGGCGCGCCGCATTTGAAAGACGCGCCGCCCGAGGTCGTCTACGACTTCGCGCACGAGGTCACCGTGGTGCCCGGCGGCACGCTCGCCGGCATCATCGAGAAGCCCGCCTTCCAGGTGAACTCGGTGCACGGCCAGGGCGTCAACAAGCTCGCGCCGGGCCTGCGCGTCGAGGCCCGCGCGCCCGACGGCCTGGTCGAGGCCTTCTCGATGGCCGAGGCCAAGTCCTTCAACCTCTGCGTGCAATGGCACCCTGAATGGCAGGCCGCGCAGAACCCGATCTCGCTGCGCCTGTTCAAGGCCTTCGGCGCCGCCTGCCAGTCGTTCCGCGACCGCCACCGGGAGCCGCACCGCGACCCGGACCGTTAGGTGCGTTCCACCCTGCCCTGACGCTCGACCCAACCGCAGGTCATCCTGGCTTGCGGCCAACGAAACAAACAGGTGATCCCATGGTGGACAAGAACAACTTCAACTTCAGCGACCTCGAGCAGTGGCTCAACGACCGCCGCGTGACCGAGATCGAGTGCCTGGTGCCCGACCTCACCGGCGTGGCCCGCGGCAAGATCCTGCCGCGCGAGAAATTCACCGAGGACCGCGGCATGCGGCTGCCGGAGGCGATCGTCGCGATCGGCGTCACCGGTGAATTCCCCGAGGAAGGCCCGTACTACGACGTGATCCACGCGACCGACCGCGACATGCACCTGCGGCCGGACCCGAGCACGGTGCGCATCGTGCCGTGGGCGGTCGACCCGACCGCACAGGTCATCCACGACTGCTTCGACCGCGACGGCAAGATGATTCCGTACGCGCCGCGCTCGGTGCTGCGCAACATCTGCGACCTGTACGCCGCCGAGGGCTGGGACCCGGTGGTCGCGCCCGAGCTGGAGTTCTACCTGATCGAGCGCAGCACCGACCCGAACCAGCCGCTGCGCCCGCCTAAGGGCCGCAGCGGCCG
>NZ_JBFUFQ010000225.1:0-9463 GCF_056403355.1 Rhizobacter sp. P2_H3
CGCGGCCTGGGCGCGCTGGACCTGCCGGCGCCGGCCGCGGCACCCCGGCCGGACCCGCAGTCGCGCGCCACCGCGCCGACCGAGACGCTGCACACGGTGCGCACGGTGCGCGCCGACGTCGCCGACATGGACCTGCTGCTCGACAGCCTGACCCAGGCGCATGCGCAGGTCGCGGCACTGCGCCGCGGCCTCACGGCCACGCTGCGCGCCTTCGGGTTGGCCGACGGGCTGGCCGACCGGCTGGACCCGCGCCGCGGGCGCGCCGATGCGCCGGCCGGCGAGCTGTCGCAGGTGGCCTCGCACGCGATGGCCGAGGAACTGCGCAGCCTGCTCGGCGGCGTCGAGCGCGGCCTGGGCGCCTCGGTCGACCAGATGGACCGCGAGCTGCGCCAGGTGCGCGAGGCCGCCGAGCAGTTGCGGCTGGTGCCGGCGGCCGCGCTCTTCACGCCGCTGGAGCGCACCGTGCGCGATGCCGCCCAGCTGCTGGGCCGGCGCGTGGTGTTCGAGGCCCGCGGCGGCGACGTGCGGCTGGACGCCGAATGGATCGAGACCCTGCAGGGCGCGCTGCTGCAGCTGGCGCGCAACGCGGTCGCGCACGGCATCGAGAGCGAGGCGGCGCGCATCGCCGCCGGCAAACCGGTGCAGGGCCGCGTCACGCTCGAGGTCGCGCGGCGCGACCGGCACCTGGTGTTCCGCATCGGTGACGAYGGTGCCGGCATCGATGCGCAGGCCGTGCGGCTGGCCGCCCAGCGCAAGGGCTGGCCGACACCGGCGCTGCGCGAGCTGGACGGCCCGGGCCTGCTGCAGCTGCTGATGCGCGGCGGCCTGAGCACGGCCAGCGTCGTCACCGAAGTGTCGGGCCGCGGCATCGGGCTGGACGTCGTGCGCGACGCCGTCCAGCGGCTGGGCGGCCGGGTCGCCGTGCAGACGCAGCCCGGCGTGGGCACGACGCTCGAGCTGGTGGTGCCGATGTCGGTCGCCTCGCTGCAGGCGCTGGTGGTCGAGGCCGGCGGCCGGCGCGTCGCGCTGCCGCTGGCGGCGGTGCGGCGCGCGCTGCGCCACGGCGCCCACGAACTGGCGCGCACGGCCCGCGGCGAGGCGATGCTGCACGACGGCGAGGCCATCGCCTACGTCGCGCTGGCCGAGCTGCTGCAGCCGGGGCGCGCCGCGCCGCGCACCGGCCAGGCCTCGGCGCTGGTCGTCGAAGGCGCCGGCACGCGCGCCGCGATCGGCGTCGACCGCATCCTCGGCACCGCCACGCTGGTGCTGCGGCCGCTGCCCGAACTCGCGCCCGCCACCGCGCTGGTGGCCGGCACCTCGATCGACGTCGAAGGCCGCCCGCAGATCGTGCTCGATGCCGACGCGCTGGTCGCGCAGGCGCAGGCCGCCGGCGTGGCCGCGCCGCCGCCGGCCGCGCCGCGCCTGCCGGTGCTGGTGGTCGACGATTCGCTGACGACGCGCATGCTGGAGCAGAGCATCCTCGAATCGGCCGGCTACGCCGTGCATGCCGCGGTGTCGGCCGAGGACGCGCTGGAGCAGGCGCGGCGCCAGCGCTATGCGCTGTTCCTGGTCGACGTCGAGATGCCGGGCATGGACGGCTTCAGCTTCATCGAGCACGCGGGCGCCGATCCGGCGCTGCGCGACGTGCCGGCGATCCTCGTCACCTCGCGCTGTTCCCCGGAAGACCGCCGGCGCGGCGAGCAGGTCGGCGCGCGCGGCTACATCGTGAAGAGCGAGTTCGTGCAGGCCGACTTCCTGCGCCAGGTCGAGCAATGGGTGCAGGTGCCATGACGCGCGTGCTGGTCGCCGAGGACTCCGTCACCGTGCGCAAGCGGCTGTGCGAGGTGCTGGCGGGCGACCCGGCGATCGAGGTGGTCGGCGAGGCGGCCAACGGCAAGGAGGCGGTCGCGCTGTGCCAGGCGCTGCGGCCGGACGTGATGACGATGGACATGATGATGCCGCTGATGAGCGGGCTGTCCGCCACCGAGTACATCATGGCGCACTGCCCGACGCCGATCCTGGTGGTGTCGTCGTCGACCAACCGCGGCGAGCTGTTCAAGACCTACGACGCGCTCGCGGCCGGCGCGGTCGACGTGCTCGACAAGGCGCCGGCCGACGCGGCCGAGGGCGCGTGGGAGCAGCAGCTGGTCACGCTGGTGAAACGGGTGGCGCGCATCCGCGTGATCACGCACCTGCGGGCGCGCCAGGCCGACCGGGTGCCGCGCGCCGCGGACCCCGGCCGGGCCGCCTGCCGCCTGGTCGTGCTCGGTGCCTCGACCGGCGGGCCGGGCGCGATCGTCGACGTGCTGCGCGGGCTGCCGGCCCCGCTGCCGGTGCCGATGCTGGTGCTGCTGCACATCAACGAGCCGTTCGGCACCGCCTTCGCGGAGTGGCTGGATGCGCAGACGCCGCACCGCGTGCGCTGCGCGCGCGACGGCGAACCGCTGGCCGGGCTGGCCGGGCAGATCGTGACCGCGCCGCCCGGCCGGCACCTGGTGGTCAGCGCAGGCGTGCTGCGCCTGACGCAGGAGCCGCCACGGCATTCATGCCGCCCGTCGGTGGACCGGCTGTTCGAATCGGTCGCCGCCGAGTGCGGCGCAGCGGCCGCCGCCGGCCTGCTGACCGGCATGGGCCGCGACGGCGCCGCCGGCCTGCTGCAGATCCGGCAGGCCGGCGGCGTGACGATCGCCCAGGACGAGGCGAGCAGCGTGGTCTACGGCATGCCGCGCGAGGCGGCGCTGCTCGGCGCCGCCGGGCAGGTGCTGCCGCTGGCCGAGATCGGCCCGGCGCTCGCGCGGGCGGTGCACACCCTCGGAGGACCGCTGCCATGAGCGACAGCGTGCTGATCGTCGATGACAGCCTCACGGTTCGCATGGACCTGCGCGAGGCCTTCGAGGACGCCGGCTTCGGCGTGCAGCTGTGTGCCACGGCGGCGGCCGCCCGCGCGGCCTTTGCGCGCGGTGCCGCCGACGTGGTGGTGCTGGACGTGCTGCTGCCCGATGGCGACGGCGTCCAGCTGCTGGGCGAACTGCGCGCCGCACCCGGCGCCGCGCAGGCGGTGGTGCTGATGCTGTCGAGCGAGGCCGAGGTGAAGGACCGCTTGCGCGGGCTGCGCACCGGGGCCGACGAGTACGTCGGCAAGCCCTACGACATCCACTTCGTGGTGGCGAAGGCGCGCGAGCTGCTGCGCGCACGCCGCGCGCAGGCGGTGCGGCAGGGCCCGACGGTGCTGGTGATCGACGACAGCCGGACCTTCCGCGAGGCCCTGCGGGAGGCGCTGGAGCCCGCCGGCTATCCGGTGCTGGTGGCGGCGAGCGGCGAGGAGGGCCTGCGCGTCGCCGCGGCCGAGCGGCCCGACGCGGTCATCGTCGACAGCGTGCTGCCGGGCATCGACGGGCCGACGGTGATCCGCCGGCTGCGGCTGGACATCGCGCTGCGCGCCGTGCCCTGCCTGTTGCTGACCGGATCGGAGGAGGGCACGGCCGAGGCGCGCGCGCTGGACGCGGGCGCCGATGCCTTCGTGCACAAGGACGAGGACGTCGAGGTGGTGCTCGCGCGGCTGGCCGCGATGCTGCGCAGCGCCGCCACCGGCCTGCCCGCGCGCAGCGGCAGCCTGCTCGCGCCGAAGCGCATCCTGGCGGTGGACGACAGCCCGACCTACCTCGCCGAAACGGCACAGCTGCTGCGCGGCGAGGGCTACGACGTGGTGGCGGCGCGCTCCGGCGAGGAGGCGCTGGACCTGCTGGCGGTGCAGAAGGTGGACTGCATCCTGCTGGACCTGCTGATGCCCGGGCTCGGCGGGCGGGCCGCCTGCCAGCGCATCAAGGCCGCGCCGGTGATGCGCGAGATCCCGCTCATCATGCTGACGTCGATGGAGGACCGGGCGACGATGCTCGACGCGCTCGAGGCCGGCGCGGACGACTTCATCCAGAAGTCCAGCGAGACCGAGGTGCTGAAGGCGCGCGTGCGGGCCCAGCTGCGGCGCAAGCAGTTCGAGGACGAGAACCGGCGCATCCGCCTGGAGCTGCTCGCGGTGGAGCACGAAGCCGCCGAGGCCCGCGCCGCGCGCGCGCTGGCCGACAGCCGCGCCGAACTGGTGGAGGTGCTGCAGCAGAAGCAGCATGCGCTGGAGGCGCTGAACACGCAGCTGGCCAGCGCCAACCAGGCCAAGACCGAGTTCCTGTCGACCATGTCGCACGAGCTGCGCACGCCGCTGAACGCCATCATCGGCTTCTCGGAGATCCTGCGCGAAGGCCTGGGCGGCGCGCTCGAGCCGCGCCAGCGCGAGTTCATGGTCTACATCCACGACAGCGGCAAGCACCTGCTGGCCCTGATCAACGACATCCTCGACCTGTCGAAGATCGAGGCCGGCAAGGCCGATCTCGATCTCGAAGCCATCGAGCTGGACGGCCTGCTGCACGGCGCGCTGGCGGTCGTGCAGGACCGGGCGGCGAGCCACCGGGTGCGGCTGACGGTGCAGGGTGCCGGCTGGCCCGAGCCGATCCGCGCCGACCGGCGGCGCCTGAAGCAGATCGTCTACAACCTGCTGTCGAACGCGGTCAAGTTCACGCCCGACGGCGGCGAGGTGGTGCTGCGGGCCAGCCGCGTCGACCGCCGGCAGGCCGGGCACGGGCTGCCGGGCTTCGCAACCGGTCGCCACCTGCCGCTGCCCGACAGCCCGTTCCAGTCCTTCCTGCAGATCAGCGTCACCGACAGCGGGATCGGCATGGCGCCCGACGCCCTGGACCAGCTGTTCACGCCCTTCACGCAGATCCGCAACGAGCTGACGCGCCGCGTCGAGGGCACCGGGCTGGGCCTCGCGACGGTGCTGCGGCTGGCCCAATTGCACGAGGGCACGGCGGCGGTGACGAGCGAGCCGGGGCGCGGCAGCTGCTTCAGCGTCTGGCTGCCCTGGCGCGGCAGCGCCGCCGCCGCGCCGGCTTCGGCCGACGCCGCTGCGCAGGCCGAAGCCGAGGCCGAGGCCGGCCTGCGGCCGCTGGCGCTGGTGGTCGAGGACGACCAGCAGGCGGCCGCGCTGATGCGCGTGCAGCTCGGGAGCATCGGCTTCCGGGTGCGCCACGCGCCGTCCGCGGAGGCCGCGCTCGCCCTCGCCGGCGACTGCCGGCCGGACCTGATCACGCTCGACATCCGGCTGCCCGGCATGGACGGCTGGGACCTGCTCGCGCGCATCAAGGAGCTGCCGACCTGGCACGACATCCCGGTGGTGGTGGTGTCGGTGGCCGACGAACACGAGATCGGGCTGTCGGTGGGCGCGTCGGCCGTGCTGCAGAAGCCGGTCGGCCGCGGCGACTTCGCGCACGAGCTGGCGCGCATGGGCTTCGCGCCGACGCCGTCGCGCGGGGTCAGCGTGCTGCTCGTCGACGACGACCCGGCCGCCGTCGAGCTGATGAGTGCCTACCTGAGCCAGCCGGGCTACCAGGTGCTGCGCGCCTTCGGCGGGCAGGAGGGGATCGAGCTCGCACGGCGCCACCGGCCCGACCTGGTGGTGCTGGACCTGCTGATGCCCGACATCGGCGGCCTCGAGGTGATCGAGGCCTTGAAGCGCGACTCGCACACCGCGAACATCCCGGTGGTGATGGTGACGGCGCGGCAGTTCAGCGACGAAGACCGGCAGCAGCTGGAGGGCCACGTGCTGAGCGTGGTGCGCAAGGGCGAACTGGGCGAGGAACGCTTCCTCGGCGAGGTGCGGCGGGCCTTCGGCCAGCCGGAACGGCTGGAACCGGCCGCCGATCCGTGAGGACGGCCGGCGGCGCGCGTCAGCCGCTGCCGCTGTCGCGCCGGTAGTCGGCCGGCGCGACCCCGCACCAGCGCTTGAACTGCCGGCTGAAGTGCGCGCCGCTCGCGTAGCCGAGCCGCTCGCCGACCTCGGCGATGCCGAGCTGCGCATCCATCAGCAGCAGCTTCGCGCGGCGCAGCTTCAGCGTCGAGCGGTACTGGCGTGCCGACATGCCGTACACCTGACGGAAGAGGGCATTGCCGTGGTCCGGCGTGTAGCCCAGGCGCCGGATCGCGGCCTCGAGCGAGGTCTCGGCGCCGCCGCTCTGCACCTCGCGCTCGATCAGCTCGGCCAGCCGGCCGGCGGTCTGCAGCGCGAGCTGCGGCACCGGCGCGGCGGCGATGTCCTCTTCTTCGAGCCCGCGCGTCAACGCGGCGAACAGCGCCATCAGCGAGGCGCCCAGCTCCAGCCGGTGCACCAGCGGCGACAGCGCCGCATGGTCGGCGGCCAGCGCCAGCATGCGCTGCAGCGCCGGCTGCAGCCGCTGCGTCAGCGCGCTGTCGGCCGCGAAGATGCGCGTGCCGGCACGGCACAGCAGGCGGCGCAGTTCCAGGTCGTCGAGGTCGAAGTGCACGCAGTACAGGCGCGCGGCGACCGGCGTGCTCGACGCATGCGCCTCGAACGGCGTGATCAGCAGCAGGTCGCCGGCCTGTTGCGCGAGCGTGCGGCCGGTCAGCCGCACCTGCTGCTGGCCCGCGAGCAGCAGGCACAGCTCGAAGTACGGATGGTCGTGGCGCGGGTACTGCCAGCGCGGGCCGACGCGGCGCGTGTGCGCGTCGGTCATCGTGACGGTGGTGCGCACGTCCGGCTGCTTGGCGTAGTCCGGCAGGGCGGTCTCGGGGCGGACGGGGTACATGAAGGAGTGGGTCGATCGTCGCGGCTCAGGGCAAGCCCGTCCCGCATCGGGACATGGCCCGGCACGGGCGGCGCTCGCAGAATCGCGACCTTACACCGAGGCTGCCGATGAATCGCTTTTTCAACACCCAGCATGCGCCGGTCGGCGCCCACGCCAGCCTGACGCTCGGCTTCCCCGGCGCCCGCGGCGGCATGGACCTGGAGCTGTGCGGCGCGCCCGGCCAGTCGGTGCTGGTCGCGCTCGAATCGGCGCAGCAGCCCGGCCTGTTCGAGACGCTGCCGTTCTGCGAGCCCCCGGACGATGCGGAACGCCAGCGCTTCGTCRGCGACCAGGGTGATTCGCACCTCGGCGTGTCGGGCCTCGGCGCGCGGCTGTTCGCGCTGGACGAGGTGCAGCGCGAGTTCTCGCTCGCCACCGACAGCTGGCAGGCCGGCGACCTGCGCTTCACGCTGTACACGCCGGTGCGCGACCTGCCCGATCCCGATACCGGCGAACCGCTGGCCGCGAAGCGCGCGTTCGTGCCCGCGGTGCGCGCCGAGATCGAGGTGGACAACCGGGCCGGCACGCGGGCCCGCCGGGTCGCGGTCGGGCTGTCGGGCATCGATCCGCTGCGCGGGATGCGCCATCTGTCGCTTGACCAGGGCGCTGGCATTGGCGACGGCCTGGAGCAGGGCTTCGCCACCGACGCGCCCGGCGCCTGGTCGGGCATCGGCTTCGACCCGCTCGCGGTGCTGGGCGACCGGCACGCGAGCAACCGCGCGACGATGCTCGGCCGCTGGGGAGTGGTCTGCGCCGAAGTGCCGGCCGGCGAGCGGCGCACGCTGCGCTTCGCGTTCTGCTTCCACCGCGCCGGCGTCGTCACCGGCGGCATCGCGACCCGCCAGCTCTACAACCGCTGGTTCGATTCGGTGGAGTCGGTGGCGCGCTTCGCGCTGTCGGATTTCGACGAGGCGGTGCAGGCCAGCCGCGCCGCCGACCAGCGGCTCGCGGCGAGTGCGCTGTCGCCGGCGCAGCGCTTCACGGTCGCGCACGCGACCCGCTCCTACCTCTACTCGACCCAGCTGCTCGAACGCGACGGCCGTGCGCTGTGGGTCGTCAACGAGGGCGAGTACAACATGCTGAACACGCTCGACCTGGTGTCCGACCACTCGCTGTACGAAGGCCTGCACCACCCGTGGACCATCCGCAACGTGCTCGACCAGTACGCCGCCGGCTACTCGTACGACGACGAGGACGGCGTCAGCTTCACGCACGACATGGGCGTCGACGGCATCTTCTCGCCGCCGGGCCGCTCGGCCTACGAGCGCGCCGGGCTGACCGGCTGTTTCTCGCAGATGACCACCGAAGAGCTGCTGAACTGGACGCTGTGCGCCGGCCTGTACGTGCACCAGGGCCGCGACCTCGCCTGGGCACGCCGCCACGCCGCGCTGCTGGAGCGCTGCCTGCAGAGCCTGGAGCGGCGCGACCACCCCGAGCCGGCCCGGCGCAACGGCGTGCCGCGTGCCGACAGCAGCCGCTGCGAGGGCGGGCGCGAGATCACGACCTACGACTGCCTCGACCCGTCGCTCGGCCAGGCCGCCGGCAACACCTACATCGCCGGCAAGGCCTGGGCGGCGCAGGTCATCCTGCAACAGTTGTTCACGCAGCTCGACCGGCCGGCGCTGGCCGAACGGGCCCATGCGCAGGCCCGGCGCGCCGCCGCGACGGTGGTGGCGGTCACCCGGCCCGACGGCCTGATCCCGGCGCTGCTGGAAGCGCCCGACGACGACGCGGTGATCCTGCCGGTGATCGAGGCGCTGGCCTACCCGTGGTTCGCCGGCTGCCGCGACGCGCTGGCAGCGGACGGCGAATACGCGCCGTACCTCGCCGCACTGAAACGCCACGTCGGCGAGCATGTGCTGCGCGAGGACACCTGCCTGTTCCCCGACGGCGGCTGGCGCATCACCTCGCGCAGCGACAACACCTTCCCGGCCAAGGCCTACGTCTGCCAGTTCGTCGCCCGCGAGATCCTGCAGATGGACCTGGGCGCCGCCGGCGCCCGCGCCGACGAGGCCCATGCCGCCTGGCAGCTGCATCCGGAGCTCAGCGTGCACTGCTGGAGCGAGCAGGTGAAGAACGGGCTGGTGTTCGCGGCCAAGTACTACCCGCGCGGCGTCAGCAGCCAGATCTGGCTGACCGAGGGTTGACCGGGTTCACGCCGGCCGCCTTGTTTGAAACCAAACGTAAGCTGTGCGACAGGACGAGTACCAAAGCAGACCGGTATATAACCAATTCAATACCTGTTGATCGCTCGCATTGACGACCGATGGCACCGGCTTGGCGGCTGGAGCCAGCATCGTTACGTTTCTGAAAGCGCTCGCATCTTGTTGCAAGACACACGTCGCTGCCTGTGAAGGCGGCTTCGAGAATTCCCTCAGTGCTTCGTTGTCAACAACACTGAAAGGGACAGATCATGAAGAGCGTGGGAATGACCGTGGTGGCCGTGGCCATCGGCGGTTTGTGGTCGCAGGTGCAGGCAGCGACCCTGCAGCCGGCGACGGCGGCCGTGGCCGCACAGGCCTCGTCGTTCGACGGGATGCTGCTGGCGCAGGCCACGACGGCCCCGGCCTGGCAGGAAGGCGTGACCTACACCGCCGGCACCATCGTCAGCTACAACGGGGTGCTGTACGTCGCCCTCGTGACCCACACCGCATGGGCGGGCACCAACTGGAACCCGGCCGCGACGCCGACGCTGTGGTCGCCGACCGGCTCTGCCCCGGCCCCGGCGCCCGCTCCGGCACCTGCTCCCGCGCCTGCGCCGGCCCCCGCGC
>NZ_JBFUFQ010000226.1:0-9429 GCF_056403355.1 Rhizobacter sp. P2_H3
GCATGCAGGCCACGGCAAGCTCTCCTGACGCGGCTTCGCCGGCCGTCGCCGGGCGGCGCTGGCCGCGGCGCCTCGCGTGGGCCGCGCTCGCGCTGCTGCTGGCGCTGGGCGCGGCCGAGCTCGCGCTGCGCGTCGGCCTCGGCGGCGCCACGCTCACGCCGCAGGTGTTCGAGCCGAACGACGGCGTCGCGCGCTACCGGCTCGCGCGCGGCCTGCACACCCTCGCGTACCAGTTCGGCCGCACGGTCACGGTCTCGACCGATGCGGCCGGAAATCGCTTCACGCCGGGTTCCACGCCAGCCGTCGCGCCAGCCGCCGCTGCCCCGTTGCGCGTCCACCTGGTCGGCGATTCGCAGGTCTTCGGCTGGGGCCTGTCCGACGATGAAACGCTGGCGGCGCGCCTGCAGCAGCGGCTCGGCGCCGGCGTGCAGGTCGTCAACCACGGCGTGCCGGGCTTCGGCCCCACCGACTACCTGGCCACGCTCGCCGGCCTGCCGGCCACCGAGCCGGTGGTGGTGGTGCACACCGAAGAGAACGACACCTGGGACGCCTACCGGATCTTCCGCAATGCGCACGCCACCTGCGGCTACGTGACCACCTTCAGCGCCGAGGCCACGGCCCTGCGCTGCGCCTGGATGAACCTGCGGCTGGTGCAGTTCGGGGCCGAGCTGTGGGACCGCTCGCAGCGCAGCGAGCACCCGACGCCGCTCGGCTTCAGCGCGCAGTCGACGGTGGCGGCCACGGTGCTGAACCAGCGCATCGCAAGCGGCTACGCCGACCAGCGCCGCCAGCGCGACGCCGACCTGGTCTTCGCGGTCGTGCCCTGGAAGGGCCGCTTCGACCTGGAATGGCGCGCGCATTCGCTGCCGTCGCCGCGGCCCGACGTGGCCACGCTCGACAGCCCCTTCCCCGACGCGACCCAGGCCACGCACCTGCTGGCCGCCGGCGACGGCACCGCGCCGCTGTACCTGGACGGCGATTCCCACCTGTCCCCCGCCGGCGCCGAGCGGCTCGCGCTGCTGCTGACGCCGCTGGTCGAGGCGCGGCTCGCGGCCCACACGCCGATCAATCCCCCGGCCCACGCAACCGCCGCCCCGTCCGCCGCACCATCGGCCGCCCCATCGGCGCGGCCCCCCCAACCCTGAAGGAGCCCCCGAATGAACCAGCGCGCCTCGCAAGCGGAACTGCTCGGTGCCAGCCAGGCCCGGGTCGCCCAGGTGATCGACCCGGTCGACTGGGAGCACTTCTGCGCCGAGTACTGGGACCGCAAGCCGCTCTACCTGGCCGACGGCAGCGACCGCTTCGCATCGCTCGCCGATGCCGCGACGCTGCGCCGGCTGGTCGAGAGCGGCACACCGTGGCAGTACCGCCGGCTGCCGGAGATGTACATCGACAGCGGCTTCGTGCCGCACGAAGACCTGGTGCACGAGTACATCGACATGGACGGCCGCGTCGCCCGCGCGCCGCGCCTGGACCGCGTGCGCCAGCTGCTGCTGAACGGCGCCACCGCCAACTGCTTCGGCCAGGAAGCGCACTTCCCCGAACTGATGGCGCTGAAGCTCGCGTTCGCGCAGGCCTTCTCGGCCGAGGTCGAGACCAGCCTGTTCTATTCGCAGAAGGACCACCCCGGCCTCGCGCCGCACTACGACTGCGGCGAGATCTTCGTGCTGCAGATCTCGGGCCGCAAGCGCTGGTTCGTCTCCGACCAGCGGCACGTCAACCCGATCGTCGGCTACGGCGGTCCGGTGGCCTATGACGACAAGGCGCCGCACGCGACGATCGAGCTCGAGCCCGGCGACCTGCTGTACCTGCCGCGCGGCACCTTCCACCATGCCTGCGCGCTGACCGAGGAATCGCTGCACACCAGCGTCGCCATCAAGATGCCGAGCTACCTCGACCTGCTGCAGGCGCTCGCCGGCAACGCGGCCGACCTCGACGCGATGCGCGACTACCTGCCGCTCGGCGGCCCGGCCGCCTGGGCGGATGCGCGCGTCGAGCTGGTCGAGCGGCTGCGGGGCGCCACCGCCTTGCCGGCCTACGGCGCGGCGGTGCAGCGCCTGCTCGGCCGCCGCATTCCGGCGCGTTGAGCGGGGACTGCACGATGCTCGACGAACTGAGACAGATCATCGCGGCGCGCAGCCTCGCGCCGGTGCCGCTGGCCGCGTTGCGCGAACGCTTTGCCGACGGCTGGCAGCCGGGCCGGCCGGCCGAGGCCGTCGACTTCGCCGAACACCTGTGCCGCCTGGTGCGCGGCACGCTGCGCCACGACGACCTGCCCCAGGTGGCACGCGCCGCCGGCCCCTGCGAGGTGGCGAACCAGGGCGCGAACGCGCTGATCGAGTTCATCGCGCAGCTGCCGACTGCGCTGCGCGACGAGATCGATGCACTGCCGCAGTTCCGCACCGAGGTGCTGCGCCCGTGGGACGAGCCGGTCACCGACGCCTACGTCGGCCTGTGCAACCTCGTCCACGACGTCTGGGCGCACCTGCTCGGCCCGGAGCAGCCGGCCGATGCCGGCATCGCGCGGCAGCTGCTGCGCCTCGCACCGCGCCACGCGCTGGACTACGGCGCCGGCGCCGGCCACGTCGCGCTGCTGCTCGCGCTGAACGGCATCGCGACCGACGTGGTCGAGATCGATCCGGTGAAGCGCCTGTTCCTGCAGCGGCGCGCCGCGCGGGCCGGCGTGGCCCGGCTGGTCGGCCCGGGGATGTCGCGCCTGTCGTATGACATGGTGCTCGCGCTGAACGTGCTCGATCACCTGCGGGCACCGCCCGAGTGCCTGCAGCAGCTGGCCGAGCTGCTGCCGCCGGGTGGCTCGCTGGCGGTGGCCGCCGAGTTCCCGCAGGACGGCTGGCACCAGGGCGACCCGGCGGCCGCCGACGCCTGCGGGCAGTTGCTGGCCGACCGCTTCGAGCCGCACCGCGCTGGTGTTGGCAATGACGATGACGATGCCGTCGACCCGCCGGTCGACTGGTTCGACGTCTTCATCAAGCGCGACGCACAGCACCCCGGCAACGCCGGCTCGCTGCGCTGCCCGCGCCTGCACCCGCGGGCGCGTTGGCAGGCACCGCCCGACGGCAGCGACCCGACCACCCCCGGCGTGCTGGGCGCGACCGCGTTCTACGCGCTGCCGTGCGCGCTCGACGCCGACACGGCCCGGCTGTGCGACGCCTTCGACGGCCGCCGCCCGCTGGCCGAGCTGGCCGAGGTGCTGGAACTCGAGATCGACACGCTGGAAGCCTTCTGCAGCTTCCTGCATTCGCGGCGGCTGCTGACGTGGCACGGCCACCCGGCGGCCGACCGGCCCCTGCCTCCGTTCCTGTCCCCGCTCTTGTCCCATCACGACGATCACAAGGAGACCCCGCCATGTGGAGCACTCACCTGAGGAATGCGGTCACGCGCGCGCTGCTGCCGCTCTCGTGGCGCATCGATTCGCAGCACRCTGCCCGCACGCTGAAGCGATTCTCCGAGGTCGAATTCGACAGCGCCTGGCAGTACCTGAACGCACTCGGCCACACCCGCGTGCCCAGGATGCAGCTGATGCTGTTCGAGAACCTGCTCGAGGAGATGGAGCATTCCGACGGCTTCCTGGAGGTTGCGCACAAGCTGGCGCGCGATCGCTTCCAGGGCGGCTCCGGTTCGCGCAGCGTGCTGGTGAAATCGGCGAACGACATCCACTACTTCCTCGCGTTCGCGCACGAGAGCGAGAAGGCGATCTGCGCGCAGTTCAACGGCTATGCGCGCGCCTGCAGCCACCTGCCGGCCGCCGCCGAGGTGTTCCGCGGCATCGCGATCGACGAAGAGAAGCACGAGCGCGAGGCGCGCGCGTCGCTGCTCGCCGTGGTCGGCTCCGAGGCAATCGTGCGCCGGCTGGTCTGGAAGGTGAAATTCAAGAAGGCCTACGCCTCGTGGCTGCGCGGCAGCCAGCACATCGGCGATGCGATATTCACGCTGTGGCTCGGCGCGGTGTACCTGCTGTTCGGCCCGCTGCTGCGCTCGTACTGCGCGGCCCGGCTGACGAAGAGCACGCAGGTGCAGGTGGCCGAGCCCGCCCAGAACCCCTTGCGACCCACCCTGGAGAGTTGAGATGGCCTTGGCAGAAGTATCGGCATTGATGCAGGACCACGACGCCGACCTGGTCGGCGCGGCGGCGCGGCTGCGCGCGATCGCGCCGTCGGCGCTCGGCGTCGACGACCTCGCGTCGTACAGCTGGCTGGTGAACCACGTGATCGGCGAGAAGGGCGGCGACTGGCCCGGCGCGCGCGCGCTGCTCGATGCGCTGCCGGCGCTGCCCGGCCCACCGCCGGTGCTGCTGCGCAACCGTGCGGTCGCGTATGCGATGAGCGGTGCGGCGCTGCAGGCCTGGCAGGCCGAGAGCGAACTCGCGCAGGCGCTCGCCTGCGGCCCGGCGCTCGCAGCCGCCGCGGTGCGCCTGGGCACCCTGCAGCACCTGGCCGGCACCGCCGACCCGCTGCTGGTGGTGGCGAGCCTGCTGCCTTGCGTGCAGGCGCTCGAAACCGCCCCGGCGGGCGGGCCGGTGCTGCCGATGGCGGCGCGCGCGATCAACAACACCGTCTCGGCCTGGCTGGAACGGGCGCAGTCGCCCGCGTCGCCGGCGCGGGTCGATCCGCTGGTCGGGACCGCGATGGGCCGGGCCGCCCGCTGCTGCAAGGCGATCTGGCTGCACGCCGGCACCTGGATGCAGGTGGAACGCGCCGACTACCTGGTCGCGCTGGTGGCCAACGCGGTCGGCGACTGGGCGGCGGCGGCGCAGGCCGCGCGCGACGGCATCACGACGATCGAGGCGAACGGCAGCGAGGAGGTCGACCGCGCCTTCCTGCTGGTCGAGCTGGCACGCGCCCGCTACGGGCTGGGCGAGCCGGCGGCGGCGGTGAAGGCCCGCGACGCCGCGTTCGCGCTGGCCGAGCGCTTCGACGAACCCGGGCTGCGCGAGTGGTTCGACCGCAAGGCGGGAATGCTGCCGGAGCGGTCACCCGCGCGCGCCGCGTAGGCCCGCGGGGCGTTCTTCTTCTGCCGGCGGCGCGCCCTGGCGCGGCAACCCGGCCCACCTGACTTGGGAGGTGGTCACGGCCATCCCCCGAGCGGAGCGCTGCCCACCTCGCAGTGGCAGCGGATTTTTGTCAAACCCTGAAAAGGAATCGAGATGGCAGAAAACATCGAAGTCAACGCCCCGGCCAAGAAGGCCTCCCGCAAGCTGAAGACGCTGGTGTACGCCGGCCTCGCGACCGGCTTCGCCGGCGTCTGCAGCACCAGCGCCGCACTGCATGGCAATGCCTCGTCGCATGGCCAGGCGATGGTCGACTGGAACGCCGACACCTTCACCGTGCAGGTGAAGCCCGGCGAGAAGGCGGCCGCACCGGTCGCCACCGAGAAGGCGACCCGCTAAGCGCGGAGCGTCGCGCCGCGGCCTCCTGGTGGGGCGGTCGCGGCGCCTGCTCGTCACCGATGCTCCCCTCAGCGATGTCCTGTCCGATGCCGTTTCCGATGCCGTTGCAGATTTCTTCCGAGCTGTCGCCCCAGTCCACCGCGCTGTCGGGTTGCGTGCTGGCCCTGCCGTCCGCGGCCGCCCACGCCCGGCTGCGGGCCGCGCTCGCGCAGCACCCGCGCGACCACCAGCTGTGGTGCGCGCTCGGCATGCGCCATGCCGCCGACGGCCACGCCCGCGACGCGATCGGTGCGCTGCAGCAGGCGCTCGCGCTCGCGCCGGGCCACGTCAAGTCGCAGGCCTGCCTGGGGGTGCTGCTGCACGGCCATGGCGATCCGCTCCAGGCGGCCGAGGCCTACGACCCCGCCGGCATGGTGGCGCGCAGTGGCCCGCTCAGCGCCGACCCGGCCGCGATGCGCGCCTTCCACGCCGAGCTGACGGCGCACCTGTACGCGCACCCCAGCCTCACCTGGGACCGCGCCGACAAGGCGACGCGCCACGGCTGGCAGACCGGCGAGCTGCTGCACGACGACGCGCCGGTGGTGCGGCGCCTGCAGCGGCTGCTGACCGACAGCCTGCTGGCGTTCCTGCAGGACGACGACGCGGACGACGGTGCCGCCCCGCTGCACGACGCGCAGGCACTGGCCAACGCCGGGCTGCGCGTGACGGCCTGGGGCGTGATGCTGCAGTCCGAGGGCTACCAGGAGCTGCACATCCACGAGGCCGGCCTGGTGAGCGGCGTGTACTACGTCGACGTGCCGGCGATGACCGGCCCGCCGCACGCCGGCTGCCTGCGCTTCCCGACGCACGTCGACTGGCTGCTGCCGGCCGCGCCGCGCCCGGCGGCGCCGGATTTCATCGTGCAGCCGGCCGCCGGCACGCTGGTGATGTTCCCGTCCTTCCTGTGGCACGGCACCGTGCCCTTCGTGGCCGGGCATGACCGCGTGTGCATCGCGTTCGACCTGACCCCGACCCCGCCGGCTTCTTCTGCTTGAGGGACCCCCATGCCGCTGAATGCGCACTTCCTGGACATCGCCCACCACGCCTTCGACCCCGGCATGGGCACCGAGCACGCGGCGTTGCTGCTGTACTCGATGGTCCGCATGCAGCGGCCGAGCTCGGTGCTGTGCGTCGGGCTCGGCTACTCGACGCTGTTCGTGTTGCAGGCGCTGGCCGACAACCGCACCGAGGCGCAGCACGATGCGCGCATCGCCGGCGGCACGCTCACCGACCCGGCGCGCCACGAGGTGCTGCACCCGGGCTACGACCATGCCGGCCATGCGGCGCACCTGCACGGCATCGATGACTTCTCGGAAGACGAGCCGCGCCTGCAGCGCTTCCTGCAGATCCTCGAGCGGCTGAACCTGTCGCCGCTGTTCACGCTGCACCGCTGCCGCTTCCAGGACGTGCAGTTGCCGGCCGAAGCCGGCCCGTTCGGCTTCATGTGGCTGGACTGCGGCCACCAGCTCGACTACCCCGACCTGCTGAACCGCTTCTGGCCGCTGCTCGACGCGGACGGCGGCCTGGCGGCGATCCACTACACGCATGTCGATGTCGACGTGCCCGATGGGGGCGCAACCGCCAAGGTCGTGATCCCCGGGCCGTGTGCGAACGCGCTGCGCCGCCAGCAGTTGCAGGCCGGCATGGGCGCGGGCTTCGAGTTGCTGTCGCTGGTCGAGCCGCACAAGCACCGCCAGGGCAGCGTGACGCTGCTGCGCCGGCTCGACGAGGTCGACGCCTGCCGCCCTGCCGGCCTGCAGCAGGAGCAGATGGCGATGTACGGCAGCAGCCCGCACGACCTGATCGACCTGAACCGGCGTTGAGCATGGCGAGCGTGCGAGGGGCATCGTGGATCGCCGTCGTGTCGTGGTGGGTGTTGGGGTTCGGGTGGTCGAGTGCCATCGCGCAGACCGCGGCGCCCCCGGCACCGCCGGCACGCCAGCAGGCCGGCACATCCGATTGCGCGATCGTGCTCGATGGCCGCGCCGACGAGCCCTGCTGGGCCGCTGCGCCGGTCTACGGCGACTTCAGCGAGTACAGCCCGCAATCCGGGCGCGCGCCGCAGGTGCAGACGCAGTACCGGTTGATGCACGACGCCGACGCGCTGTACGTCTTCGTCGAGAGCCGCGACCCGGATCCCGAGGCGCTGCGCTACGCCTGGTCGCGGCGCGATCGCGTCGGCAAGGACCAGGACCAGGTCACGCTCTACATCGACCCGATCGGCAAGCGCTCGTTCGCGCAGCTGTTCCGCGCCAACCCGGTCGGCTCGGTCTCCGACGGCACCTACAACGAGGCGAGCGGAGAGGAGAGCCTGGACCAGGATTTCGACTTCAGCGTCGCGACCGCGCGGGCCGAGGGCGGCTGGACGGCGGAGTTCCGCATTCCGTTCAGCAGCCTGCGCTACGGCGAGCGTGGGCAGGTCGACACCTGGACACTGCTGGTCACCCGCAACCGCCCGCGCGAGCAGCGCTACCTGTACACCTCGGTGGCGCTGTCGCGCTACTCCGACTGCTTCCTGTGCCGCAACCCCGCGCTGGGCGGCCTGACGCTGCCGGACGCGCAGGCCTACGTCAACCTGACGCCCTACGTGCTGGCGGAACGGCACGACCGGCGCAGCACCGGTGCCAGTGACGAACGCGGCAACACCACGCGCGCCGGCGTCGACATCAAGGCGCGCCTGGGGCCATCGTGGTTCGTCGACGCCACCGTGAACCCGGATTTCTCGCAGGTCGAGATCGACGCGCCGCAGCTGTCGGCGAATGCGCGCTTCGGCATCTTCTATCCCGAGAAGCGGGCCTTCTTCCTGGAGGGGGCCGACCTGCTGGACACGCCGATCCCGCTGGTCTACACGCGCAGCATCGCCGACCCGAAGTGGGGCGCGCGCCTGACGCGGCGCAGCGAGGGCAGCGACTGGCTCGCGATCGCCACGCGCGACAGCGGCGACGGCGCGGTGCTGTACCCCGGCACCTGGTCCACCGTGCCGCTGGTGCGCGACGTGACGGCCCAGGCGCTGATGGCGCGCGGCCRGGTGCGCCTCGGCGAGCAGGCCACCTGGGGCGCGACGCTGAGCCTGCGCGACGCGGCCGACGACGACCGCAATGCGGTGGTCGGCAGCGACCTCTCGTGGCAGGTCGACGCGCGCCACAAGCTGCGCCTGCAGATGGCGGCCAGCGACACGCGCGGCGATGCGCGCGCGCGGCTGGAGGGCCTTGGGGATGGCGACCTCGGCGCCGGCCACGCGCTGTTCGCCGACCATTCGTTCTACGGCGAGCACACCGACACGCTGCTGACGCTGGAGCGCATCAGCCGCAACTTCCGCAGCGAGAACGGCTTCATCGCGCAGGCCGGACACCAGCGCGGCGAGCTGTCGGTGACCGAGCGGCTCGGGCCGCTGGGCTGGTTCACCGACATGAACCCCTATGTCAGCGTCGCGCAGGTGCGGGCGCTGGAGGGCGGTGTCGTCGCGCAGACGCTGCACCCGGCGATGCTGCTGCTCGGCCCGTATGCGACCGGGCTGCTGGTGGAGCTGCATGCCGACCGCGCGCGCGCCGACCAGGGGCTCGCGCTGCACCGGCTGCCGCAGGTGCTGCTGAGCCTGAAGACGAGTCCGAACGCGACGCTGACGCAGCTGCAGCTGGACGCCGAGCTGGGCAGGCGGCTCGATTTCGCGACCGACCAGGTCGGCCCGGGGCAGCGGCTGCTGGCCGATCTGCAACTGCGGCTCGACCGGCGCACCGAGCTCTCGCTGCACTACAACCGCGAGCAGATCGACTGCAGCGACTGCAACGGCGGCGGCCGGTTGCTGACCGACACGACGCAGCAGCTGGTGCTGGGCCACAGCCTGTCGGCGACCAGCTGGCTGCGGCTGATCGTGCAGCGGCTGCGCACCGAGCGCGGCGAGTCGCCGGGCGGCAGCGCCTCCGACAGCCGGCGTTCGGTGCTGTCGCTGGTGCTCGCGACGCGGCCGTGGCGCAAGCTGGATG
>NZ_JBFUFQ010000227.1:0-9425 GCF_056403355.1 Rhizobacter sp. P2_H3
GCCCCCGGCTTCGTGCGCGAAGCCCGCCAGCGCGAGCGCTGGCGCAGCCCCTGGGTGCGCGGCGTGCTGTCGCTGTGCGCGATCGGGCTGCTGGCCGGGCTGGCCGGCCAGGCGGCGCTGCATTTCCGCGACACCATCGCTGCGCAGTGGCCCGACACCAAGCCGTGGCTCGCGATGGCCTGCAAGCAATGGCATTGCGAGATCGGCGCGCCACGCCGCATCGACGACCTGGTCGTCGAGAGCAGCGCGCTCGCGCCGGCCAATGGCGGCGCGGCCTACAAGCTGTCGGTCGTGCTGCGCAACCGCAGCGCGCTGGCGCTCGCGATGCCGTCGATCGACCTGAGCCTGAGCGACCCGAGCGGCCAGCTGGTCGCGCGTCGTGCGCTCGCGCCGTCGGACTTCCGCGTCGCGACGCCGGTGGTCGCGGCGGGCGCCGAGAGCAGCCTGCAGGTGCTGCTCTCCACCGACGGACGCCGCGTCAGCGGCTACACCGTCGAGATCTTCTATCCCTGAATCACCGACCCTGAACGCGAACGCCGCGTTCCTCTCCCGGAGCCTCCCATGTCAGCCCTCATCTGCGGATCCCTCGCCTTCGACACCATCACGATGTTCCCCGGCCGCTTCGCGCAGCAGATCCTGCCGGAGCAGGTGCACATCCTGAACGTGTCGTTCCTGGTGCCGACGCTGCGCCGCGAGTTCGGCGGCTGTGCCGGCAACATCGCCTACACGCTCGCCAAGCTGGGCGGCGAACCGCTGGTGATGGCCACCGTGGGCGCCGACGACGTGGAGTACCGCGCGCGCATCGCGTCGTGGGGCGCCAGCACCGAGTTCGTGCGCAACGTGCCGGACAGCTACACCGCGCAGGCCATCATCATCACCGACACCGACAACAACCAGATCACCGCCTTCCACCCCGGTGCGATGCAGGCGGCGCACACGACGACGGTGCCGACCGATCGCGGCGTGCGCATCGCGATCGTCGCGCCCGATGGCCGCGACGCGATGCTGCAGCATGCGCAGCAGCTGGCCGATGCGCAGATCCCGTTCATCTTCGATCCGGGCCAGGGCCTGCCGATGTTCGACGGCGCCGAGCTGAACCGCTTCATCGCACAGGCGAGCTGGGTGACTGTCAACGACTACGAGGCGCGCATGCTGTCGGAGCGCACCGGGCTGAGCATCGAGGCGATGTCGCGCTCGCATCTGAAGGGCGTCGTCGTGACGCTCGGCGCCGAGGGCTGCGAGCTGTGGGAGCAAGGCGTGCGCACGCGGGTACCGGGCGTGCCGGCGACCGAGGTGCTCGACCCGACCGGCTGCGGTGACGCCTTCCGCGCCGCGCTGCTGTACGGCCTCGAACGCGGCTGGACGCTGGAGCGCTGCGTCGGCCTGGGCAACCGGATCGGCGCGCTGAAGATCGCCAGCCGCGGCGGCCAGAACCATGTGATCGATCGCACGGCACTCGGGGTGTGAGCGGAAGGTTCCCTGGAGCGAGGGGGTGACCCATCGGCATTTCCGGGATATCTTCACGCCCTGCGTCAGACAAATGTTGATACTGTCGTCGGGGTTGATCGGTTCGTCGAAAAGAGCCGGCAAAGGGAATACGCGATGCAGGCTTTCCAGTCACTCGTCCTGGCTTTCACGACACTCGCGCTCTGCGCGGTGACGTGGGGCGCATGCCATTGGTGGTACGGCCGCCGCCTGAAGGCCTTGCAGCAGAAGGTCGACAAGATGGAGAAGGCCCGGCACGTCGCCGGCTTGCACGCGCAGCAGGCGCGCAAGCAGATCGAGCAGCTGCACAAGCAGATGGCGGTGCTGCAGCAGAAGCGCAGCGACCTGCAGGCGGTGATGCAATCCCAGCTCGACGTCGACCTGCCGATGCCCACCGGCGGCCGCACCGGGGCCGGTGACGGTCCGATCCTGCCACCCAACGGGTTCGCCGACACGCTGCCGATGTAGCGGTCAGAAAAAAACCCGGCCGAAGCCGGGTTTTGTCTGAACGCCTTCCGGCCTCAGGGCTTGTTGCCCGTCGGGAAAGGCCACGCAGCCGCAGGGCTGAGCGCGGTCTTGGCTGCAGGAGCAGCCGCAGGCTTCGCAGCAGCAGGCGCAGCAGGCGCCGCGGGTGCCGCCTTCTTGGCGGCCGGCTTCTTGGCCGCCTTCTTGGCCGCAGGCTTCGCAGCCTTCTTCGCAGGGGCCTTCTTCGCAGCAGCCTTCTTGGCAGGCGCCTTCTTGGCAGCAGCCTTCTTCGCCGGCGCCTTCTTGGCCGCGGCCTTCTTCGCCGGAGCCTTCTTCGCCGCAACCTTCTTCGCTGCAACCTTCTTCGCCGGCGCCTTCTTGGCCGCGGCCTTCTTTGCCGGCGCCTTCTTGGCGGCGACCTTCTTCGCTGCGACCTTCTTGGCCGGAGCCTTCTTCGCTGCGACCTTCTTCGCCGGGGCCTTCTTCGCCGCGACCTTCTTTGCCGGAGCCTTCTTCGCTGCCGCCTTCTTGGCCGGAGCCTTCTTTGCAGTTGCCATTACATTTCTCCTTGATCAAGTTGAAAGAGCACTGCCCTGCGCCGGCGCCATGCCGATGCGAGGCAGTTATTCACTGTCCGAAGTCGCCCAGGAGGGACGCCCCGGTACGGTGAATGGGGTTGCAGGCCGTTGGCCACCGCGTGCTTGGCGGTGATCTCTTGACGGCCTGCGAATCTTGATCTCGTCCATGACCTGTTGCTGATCTCTGTGATGCAGTCAGCGAAGCGTCAGTCCCACGAGAGGGCGCCACCGGATTGGTACTCGATGACACGCGTCTCGAAGAAGTTGCGCTCCTTTTTCAGGTCGATCATTTCGCTCATCCACGGGAACGGGTTTTCCTCGTTCGGGAAGAGCTCTTCCAAACCAATCTGCGTTGCACGCCGGTTGGCGATGTAGCGCAGGTAACCCTTGAACATCGATGCATTGAGGCCCAGCACGCCGCGCGGCATGGTGTCCTCGGCGTAGCGGTATTCGAGCTCGACGGCCGTCATGAACAAGGCCTTGATCTCGGCCTTGAACTCCGCCGTCCAGAGGTGCGGATTCTCGAGCTTGATCTGGTTGATCAGGTCGATGCCGAAGTTGCAGTGCATCGACTCGTCGCGCAGGATGTATTGGTACTGCTCGGCAGCGCCCGTCATCTTGTTCTGGCGACCGAGCGCCAGGATCTGCGTGAAGCCGACGTAGAAGAACATGCCTTCCATCAGGCAGGCGAACACGATCAGCGACTTCAGCAGCGTCCGGTCGTTCTCGGGCGTTCCGGTGTTGAAGTTCGGATCCATGATCGCGTTGATGAACGGGATCAGGAATTCGTCCTTGTCGCGGATCGACTTCACCTCGTTGTAGGCGTTGAAGATCTCGCTCTCGTCCAGCCCGAGCGACTCGACGATGTACTGATAGGCGTGCGTGTGGATCGCTTCCTCGAAGGCCTGGCGCAGCAGGAACTGGCGGCATTCGGGCGCCGTGATGTGGCGGTAGGTGCCCAGCACGATGTTGTTGGCGGCCAGCGAATCGGCAGTGACGAAGAAGCCGAGGTTGCGCTTGATGATGCGGCGCTCGTCGTCGCTCAGGCCGTTCGGATCCTTCCAGGTCGCGATGTCGCGCGACATGTTCACTTCCTGCGGCATCCAGTGGTTCGCGCAGGTCGCGAGGTACTTCTCCCACGCCCACTTGTACTTGAACGGCACCAGCTGGTTGACGTCGGTGCGGCCGTTGATGATGCGCTTGTCGGCGGCCTTCACGCGTTGCGCGGCGGCAGGAGCGGAGGTGCTGGAAGTGTTCAGGGAGGTGGGGATCAAGGGGGAGGCAGGTGCTGCGATCGCAGCATCGAAGTCAGGAGATGGAGCGACCGCACGCGCTTGAGAGGGCAGGCTCTGCGCGGGACTCGCTTTGTGAGAGATCGAGGGTTTAAGGTCTTCTTCCCAAACCAACATGGTGGACTTCCTTGACGCGTTGAATTATGAGAGTGTTGTGTTGAAACACCAAGCACTTATTGACATCGCGAGCACTTCGCTGTTGCTGTGTCGCATCGAAAAACGCGCGTGCATTCGCGAAGACTCGCGATGAGCACGCGCGTTGCTCAGTGCATCACTGGCACGCTTCACACGTCGGGTCGTCGATCGCGCAGAACTTGATGTCGGTGGCAGGCTCTTGCGATGCGGAGAACACCGGCGCAGCGGCCGTCATCACCGGCGCAACAGCCACCGCAGCGACCGGCGCCGCACCCATCGACGACGATCCATCACCGCTCGACACCGAGTTCATCTGCCCCGCCTTCACGGTCGACTTCTCGGCATGCGTCGCGCCGACGGTGCGCAGGTAGTAGGTGGTCTTCAGGCCGCGCGTCCACGCGAGCTTGTAGGTCTCGTCGAGCTTCTTGCCCGAGGCGCCGGCCATGTAGATGTTCAGCGACTGCGCCTGGTCGATCCACTTCTGGCGGCGCGCGGCGGCCTCGACCAGCCACTGCGTCTCGACCTCGAAGGCCGTCGCGTACAACGCCTTCAGGTCGGCCGGCACGCGGTCGATGCGGCGCAGCGAACCGTCGAAGTGCTTCAGGTCCATCACCATCACGTCGTCCCACAGGCCGAGCTTCTTCAGGTCGCGCACCAGGTACTCGTTGACGATCGTGAACTCGCCCGACAGGTTGGACTTCACCGACAGGTTGCCGAACGACGGCTCGATCGACGCGCTGACGCCGATGATGTTCGAGATGGTCGCGGTCGGTGCGATCGCCACGCAGTTGGAGTTGCGCATGCCGTGCTCGGCGATGCGGCTGCGCAGCGCCGACCAGTCCAGCGTCGCGCTGCGGTCGACGTCGACATACCCGCCGCGGGCCTCGGCCAGCAGGTCGAGCGAGTCGATCGGCAGGATCCCCCTGTCCCACAGCGAGCCGCGGTAGCTGGAGTAGCGGCCGCGCTCGGCCGCCAGTTCGGTCGACGCCCAGTAGGCGTAGTAGCAGACGGCTTCCATCGAGCGGTCGGCGAACGACACCGCGTCGTCCGAGGCGTACGGCGTGCGCAGTTCATACAGCGCATCCTGGAAGCCCATGATCCCCAGGCCCACCGGGCGGTGGCGCAGGTTGGAGTCACGCGCCTTCTTGACGGCGTAGTAGTTGATGTCGATCACGTTGTCGAGCATGCGCATCGCGGTGGCGACGGTCTTCTTCAGCTTCGCGTGGTCGATCTGCACCGTGCCGTCGACCTGCTTCAGGTGGTGCACCAGGTTCACCGAACCCAGGTTGCACACGGCGATCTCGGTCTCGCTGGTGTTCAGCGTGATCTCGGTGCACAGGTTGCTCGAGTGCACGACGCCGACGTGCTGCTGCGGCGAGCGCACGTTGCAGGCGTCCTTGAAGGTGATCCACGGGTGGCCGGTCTCGAACAGCATCGAGAGCATGCGGCGCCACAGGTCCTTGGCGGGGATCTTCTTGAACAGCTTGATCTCGCCGCGCGCGGCCTTGTCTTCATAGCGCGTGTAGGCCTCCTCGAAAGCCTTGCCGAACTTGTCGTGCAGGTCGGGGCAGGTCGACGGCGAGAACAGCGTCCAGTCGCCACCCTCCATCACGCGGCGCATGAACAGGTCCGGAATCCAGTTCGCGGTGTTCATGTCGTGGGTGCGGCGGCGGTCGTCGCCGGTGTTCTTGCGCAGCTCCAGGAACTCCTCGATGTCGAGGTGCCAGGTCTCCAGGTAGGCGCAGACGGCGCCCTTGCGCTTGCCGCCCTGGTTCACCGCGACGGCGGTGTCGTTGACGACCTTCAGGAACGGCACGACGCCCTGGCTCTTGCCGTTGGTGCCCTTGATGTGCGAACCGAGCGCGCGCACGTTGGTCCAGTCGTTGCCCAGGCCGCCGGCGAACTTCGACAGCAGCGCGTTCTCCTTCAGCGCTTCGTAGATGCCTTCCAGGTCGTCGGCGACGGTCGTCAGGTAGCAGCTCGACAGCTGCGAGCGCTGCGTGCCGGCGTTGAACAGCGTCGGCGTCGAGCTCATGAAGTCGAAGCTGGACAGCACTTCATAGAACTCGATCGCGCGCGCTTCGCGGTCGATCTCGTTGAGCGCCAGGCCCATCGCGACGCGCATGTAGAAGGCCTGCGGCATCTCGATGCGCACTTCGTTGATGTGCAGGAAGTAGCGGTCGTACAGCGTCTGCAGGCCGAGGTAGTCGAACTGCAGGTCGCGCTCGGCCTTCAGCGCCGCGCCCAGGCGGACCAGGTCGTACTGCAGCAGCTTCTCGTCGAGCCGCTCGGCCTGCACGCCCTTCTTGATGAAGCCGGGGAAGTAGTCGGCGTAGCGCGCCGGCATCTCGGCCTGCAGCACCTCTTCACCGAGGATTTCCTTGCGGATCGTGTGCAGCAGCAGCCGCGCGGTGGCGCGGGTGTAGCCGGGGTCCTTCTCGATCAGCGTGCGCGCGGCCAGGATCGCGGCCTTGTGCACTTCATCGATCGGCACGCCGTCGTAGAGGTTGCGGCGCGTCTCGGCCAGGATGGGGTCGGGCTTCACGTCGGCGCCCAGGTCGGCACAGGCCGATTCGATCAGCACCTGCAGGCGGGCGAAGTCGAGCGGCACGCGCTGGCCGCGGTCGATCACCATCAGCGCCGGCTCGGCGGCGGCCGCGGCCACGTGGCCCTGCTTCGAACGCTCCTGCGAACGGCGCTCGCGGTACAGCACGTAGGCACGCGCCACCTCGTGGTGGCCGCCGCGCATCAGGCCGAGTTCGACATGGTCCTGCACGTCCTCGATGTGGAAGGTGCCGCCGCCCGGGCGCGAACGCAGCAGCGCGCGCACGACCGATTCGGTCAGCCCGTCGACCGTCTCGCGCACGCTGGCCGAGGCCGCGCCCTGCGTGCCGTGCACGGCGAGGAACGCCTTCATCAGGGCGACGGCGATCTTGTTGGGTTCGAAGGACACGACCGCGCCGTTGCGGCGGATGATCTGGTAGCCCTGGTAGGCCGACGCGGAGGCCGCGGGGCCGGTGCCGCTGCGCGGCGTGCTGCTGGTGGAGGAGGCGGCGTTGGGAGTGACGTTGCTGACTGCTTGCATGGATACCCCTTCTTGTGGTCTGTCGACGCGATACGGATTCAATGACCAGGGCTCACGCCGGACCCGCCCCACAGCGCAAAGGCTGCGGCGCGCCGCCGGCGCTGAGCCGCCGAAGACGCATGAGAAGGACCGGTGAAGAACGATGGACGAGCGCGATGGGTGAGGCTGTGGAACGGCTTGCCAACACGCGGGACCCGGGTGCCGCCCTGTCGCTGCTGCTCGTCATGACATGTCGTCGCACGTCATTGACACCGGCAGCAAGGGCGGGCGCGGGCCTGAAGATGTTGGGACAAGAGAATACCACGAGGGACACTATATCTGGGGGCTCCCCACCCTTCAAGCACTAGCTATAGCGTCCCGACAAACAAGGGGGATGAAGCGGCGGTGCACCTCGACGCGCCGTTTTTGATTGCCGCGYGGCCTCGGCGCCCACCGGCGCTGCACCTGCGGCGATGCATCCGCGCGCAGCCTTGCGCTCCCGCCGATTTGCGCCGCAGACGCCGATGGAAACTGGCTTGCCGCGATGCGAACGCAGGCCCTCTCGTGCGGCACTCAGCGCGGCCCGCGCAAGCCTTCGGGAAAATACCGACCGTGCCAGCGCAGGCCCTCGGTCACGCGCGGCCAGTCGAAGCCCGGGCCGGGGTCGATCTTGCGGCCGGGTGCGACATGCTCGTGCCCGGCCACGCCCTGCAGCGGATAGCGCCGCGCGAGCGCGCGCAGCAACGGCAGCAGCCGCGCGTACTGCGCCTCCTCGAAGCGCTCGCCCTCCAGCCCTTCCAGCTCGACGCCGACCGAGAAGTCGTTGCAGTTCTCGCGCCCGCGCCAGGCCGAGCGGCCGGCGTGCCATGCGCGCTCGTTGCACGAGACGAACTGCAGCAGCTCGCCGTCGCGCCGCACGACGAAGTGCGACGACACCTGCAGCCCGCGGATCTGCTGGAAGTAGGGGTGCGCGTCCCAGTCGAGCCGGTTCGCGAACAGCCGCTCGATCGCATCGCCGCCGTACTCGCCGGGCGGCAGGCTGATCGAGTGGACGAGGGCCAGTTCGACCGCGCAGCCGGCCGGCCGCGGCCCGAAGTTGGGCGACGCGCAACGGCGGGCCTGTTCGCACCAGCCGTCCGCGCCGACCTGCAGCACGGTGAGGGCGGGGGCCGGCTCGCGAACCGGTTCAGCCGGGTTCGCCGCGCTCGACATCGACCGGGTCGTCGGTGCCCCCGACGTTGACGCCCAGGCGGGCCATCCGGTAGCGCATCTGGCGCAACGACAGCCCGAGGCTCGCGCCGGCCGCCGTGCGGTTGTAGCGGTAGCGCTCGAGCGCGCGTTCGAGCACGTCGCGCTCGATGTCGTCGAGGTAGGCCGCGAGGTCGCTCGGCAGCGGCGCCTGCACCGGCGCGACCGGTGCGCGCACCGCCTCTGCCGCCGCCGCAGCGGCCGGCTTGGCCGACACCACCGGCGTCGCATCGAACTCCGCGGCATCGCTGTCGCTGAACACCAGCTCGGAGACGCCCAGGTCGGCCACGTCGATCACGTCGCCCACCGTCAGCGCGACCGCGCGGTGCAGCAGGTTCTCGAGTTCGCGCACGTTGCCGGGGAAGCTGTAGCGGCTGAGCTGCACCATCGCATCGCGCGTGAGCCGCGGCGCGGGCGACACGCCGGCATCGCGCGCGATGCGGTCGAGCACGCGGTCGCAGATCGACGGCAGGTCTTCGAGCCGCTCGCGCAGCGGCGGCACGCGGATCTGGATCACGTTGAGGCGGTAGTACAAGTCCTGGCGGAACTTGCCGGCCTGCACTTCGGCGCCGAGGTCCTTGTGGGTCGCGCTCAGCAGCCGCACGTTGACCGCCTGCTCGACGACCGCACCGACCGGGCGCACCGAGCGCTCCTGGATCGCGCGCAGCAGCTTGCTCTGCATCGCGAGCGGCAGGTCGCCGATCTCGTCGAGGAACAGCGTGCCGCCGTTGGCGGCCTGGAAGAAGCCCTCGCGGTCTTCGTTGGCGCCGGTGAACGCACCCTTGCGGTAGCCGAAGAACTCGGCCTCGAGCAGCTGCTCGGGAATGGCGCTGCAGTTGACCGGCACGAAGGGCTGCCCGGTGCGCGGACTGATCTCGTGGATGGCGCGCGCCACCAGCTCCTTGCCGGTGCCCGATTCGCCGTTCACCAGCACCGGCGCCATGCTGCGTGCCACCTTGTCGATCAGCTGGCGCACCTGCTGCATCGCCTGCGACTGGCCGGCCATGCGCGCGAGCGCCTGGCTGACCGGGCCGGCGTGGGCCGGCGCGGGCGCCGATGCGGGCAGCGATGCGACCGGGCGGGCCGTCACCGCGCTGGCGTTGCCGGGCGAGACGGGCGGCGCACCGTTCTCGGACGGCAGGCTGGACGGCACCATCG